>CAYPKL010000198.1:0-3685 GCA_964411285.1 uncultured Rikenellaceae bacterium | reverse complement strand
GGGAGAGGGAGATCACTGGGTAAGGGGTTGGGGTGAGGGATATCCATGGGTAAGGGGTTGGGGAGAGGGAGATCTCTGGGTAAGGGGTTGGGGAGAGGGAGATCTCTGGAGAAGGGCTTGGGGTGAGGCGGATCCTCGGGTAAGGGTTTGAGGTGAGGCGGATCTTCGGAGAGGAGTTGCGGTGAAGGAACCAATTACATTTCGATGTTGCGGAAACTATTTTTATGCCGATTCAGGAATTCTTTCTAAATTTAAACCATATTCTGTTAAGGAATGACAGAAACCAGGGATGAACATTTTATGATGGCTGCGATTGCAGAAGCCAGAAAAGCTTATGACAAACAGGAAGTTCCCGTTGGTGCAGTGATTGTCTGCAATGATACAATTATTGCCAGGGCTCACAACCTGACTGAGACATTAAAGGATCCCACAGCTCACGCTGAAATGCAGGCAATAACGGCAGCAACAAACTGGCTGGGAGGCAAATACCTGACTGACTGTACAGTTTATGTTACACTGGAACCCTGTGCGATGTGCGCAGGAGCTCTGGGATGGAGCCAGGCGGCGAAACTTGTCTATGGAGCAGCTGATGAGAAAAAGGGATTTACCAGAATTAACAGCCTTTTACTTCATCCGGAAACAAAAATACAAACCGGCGTTCTGGCAGATGAGTGCAGGGAATTGGTTATAAGGTTCTTTAAAACAAAAAGATAAAGTTACCCTTCGGGGCTGTTAAGAGATCCTTAGTGAACCTTTGTGTTAACCTTAGAGTACCTTTGTGGTTAATTTTATATACCTGAACCACACATCCCGGGTACTCGGGAACAAAGTTCGACGCAAAGTCGCACAAAGGTAAAATACACAAAAAGATGACTATTTAAACAGCCTCTCAAACGTAGGATGATTGCAGATTAAAAACTATAAATAATAACCTTCTCAAAATGACATTTGACAACAGCAAAACGATTATCGGCTTCAGAATTAAATTATTCGTAGCTACAGTTCTTTTTCTTGCTTTTATCGTACTTACATATATTGCCGAAAAGATCAAATACCCATTACTTGGAATGAGTGATACCGGTTGGACAGTAATTCTTACGGGATGTTATGTGGCTTTTGTTTTCCTGCCGATGTTCCTTAATTACCAGTACGTATATTTTTCCGATGATGGTAATAATATAGTTTTCAGGTACTTTACCGCGGGTATTTTCGGTGGAAAGAAGAATTCAGTGGAGATCAGCAAAAAGGCCTTTTCAGGGTATAAGCTGGAAAAGAGCCTTTTTGGTCTTAATCAGAGTATTATCCTCTATACCCAACTGCAACAGGGGATAGCCAAATATCCTCCTATCTATATCAGTGCACTGTCAAAAGAAGAAAAGAACAAAGTCATGAGGGTATTGAATACGTTTGCCCCCAGAATCAAGGATGAATTATAGGATAACATGAGTTAAATCATTTTTAATGAATAAAGTAGAGACCAACTTTGGGCACATCTTAAAACCAGATTTACCCCCCTTCCCCCTAAAGGGGTTTGAATACATAAAAGATATTAAAGTCCCCTTTAGGGGATTCAGGGGCTGGAAAAAAAGGAGCGGTTTTACAAGCTTATTTAGCTGAATTAATGGAAGTAAAAGAATAATAATAACTTAAGTATTAACTCAAAATACTATTGACATGAATGTAGATAAGATTATGAACAACCTCGAAAAGAAACATCCCGGAGAGGTTGAGTATTTGCAAGCCGTTAGAGAGGTACTTGAATCGATTGAAGAGGTTTACAACGAAAATCCTCAGTTCGAATCAGCAAATATTATTGATCGTATTGTAGAACCTGACAGGGTTCTGGCTTTTAAGGTTCCATGGGTTGATGATGAAGGTAATGTTAAAGTGAACATTGGTTACAGAGTGCAGTTCAATAATGCTATCGGACCATATAAGGGAGGGTTGCGCTTCCACCCGAGTGTTAATCTTTCAATTCTTAAGTTCCTGGGATTCGAACAGATTTTTAAGAATTCGCTTACAACTTTACCTATGGGAGGCGCCAAAGGGGGTTCCGATTTTGATCCAAAGGGAAAATCCAACGCCGAGGTAATGCGCTTCTGCCAGTCATTTATGCTTGAACTCTGGAAATACATAGGTCCGGAAACTGATGTGCCTGCCGGTGACATCGGTGTTGGAGGCCGTGAAATCGGATATTTATATGGTATGTACAAAAGACTGAGCGGTGAGCATACAGGAGTACTTACCGGAAAGGGAAGCAACTGGGGAGGATCGCTTATCCGTCCGGAAGCAACCGGTTTCGGCGGTATTTATTTTGCTCAGGAAATGCTGAAAGCAAAAAATGAAACATTATCGGGCAAGACTATTTCGATCTCAGGCTTTGGCAATGTCGCCTGGGGCGCTGCTCTTAAAGCGGCAGAACTGGGAGGCAAAGTCGTAACAATCTCTGGTCCTGATGGATACATTTACGATCCTGAGGGAATTTCAGGAAAGAAAATAGAATACATGCTCGAGCTTCGTGCATCTAACCAGGATATTGTGAAACCTTATTCCTATGTGTTCGAAGGTGTTGAATTTCATGAAGGTAAACGTCCGTGGCAAATCAAGGTTGATATAGCATTGCCATGCGCTACACAGAATGAGCTGGATGGTGAGGATGCCAGGGTTCTGATCGCCAATGGTGCTATGATGGTGGCTGAGATATCAAATATGGGGTGTACCCCGGAAGCAGTTGAAGAATTCCATAAGAATCAGATATTGTTTGCTCCTGGCAAGGCAGTAAATGCAGGCGGGGTGGCAACATCCGGACTTGAAATGACACAGAATGCAATGAAGCTCAGATGGAACAGTGAGGAAGTTGACAGCCGTCTTCATGAGATAATGCGAAACATTCATAGTCAGTGCATCAAATATGGTAAACGCCCCGACGGTTATGTGGATTATGTAAAAGGAGCCAATATTGCCGGATTCCTGAAAGTCGCAAATTCAATGCTGGATATGGGGGTGATTTAGATTCCATTAAAATATAATTGAATTGTCGTCGGGACGCCATGCATGGCGTCCCGACGTTTTTTATTCCGTCCCTGCGTTTTTCCCCCGTCCCTGTTTTTTTGTATCCCTGTTTTTTTGTATCCCTGCTTTTTCGCCCCCCATTTTGTTTATTGGATAATAATTTTGGCGACGCGATGCATTGCGTCGTTACAATTATTTATATTTACATGTCTCAATTCTTCGTGCTATGTCGTCAGAAATTTCCCTGAAGCATAAAATTGCTTTAGGTCTTATCCCGGGTGTCGGAGATATAAATGCCCGCAAGCTGGTATCTCATATTGGCAGTGTGGAAGCTGTTTTCAATGAATCATACCGTAACCTTTTAAAAATACCAGGAATTGGCACAAACCTGGCCAGGTATATCAGCGACCGGTCATATCTTGAGGTTGCAGAAAAAGAGGCTGATTTTGTTACAAAAAACAATATCAGAACATATTTTTATCTTGATAATGACTATCCTTTCAGACTTAAGCAATGTGACGATTCGCCGGTCGTATTTTTCTTCAGGGGGAACTGTAATCCTGACGCTGCAAAGATACTGGGTGTTGTTGGAACAAGGAGCGCGACCCTGAGGGGTAAAGAACTGTGCGAAAAGATAATAAGCGGGCTTGCATCTGCTCATCCTGACCTTATA
>CAYPKL010000197.1:0-7813 GCA_964411285.1 uncultured Rikenellaceae bacterium | reverse complement strand
GACTCCGGCTGGCTACAAAATTCGGTGGACTTGTAAGTGTTGAACTTCATACCGATACGGCACATGATATTAAGGCAATAGAATATTATGGTAAAAGATATCATGAAATCTGTCCGGATCAGTTTATTGTAAAGGTCCCCTTTACAGCTGAAGGGCTTATAGGAGCAAGACATTTAAGGGATGAGGGAGTAAGGCTTAATTTCACACTTGAGTTCAGCGCGAGGCAAAACGTAATTGTTACAAGTGTTGCCAGGCCCGATTATCTTAATGTCTTTCTTGGAAGGATCGGTGCTTTTGTGGCAGACAATAAACTCGGCGACGGATCGGGAGCAGGTGAGATGGCTGTCATCTCATCGCAAAACTGGGTTACAGGACTGTCTGCAAAGAATCCCTGGCAGACAAAACTCATTGCAGCCAGTCTGCGCAATTTTAGCCAGCTCGAATTGCTTGCAGGCACGGATGTATTTACAATGCCCCCTAAGGTGGCATCAGATGGAAGAGCTTCCCTGAACGGCAAATTTACATCGCGGATGCATGAAAATTATAAGGTAAATATTTATCCCACGGCAGAAGGAGCACATCTGGAAAAATTCTGGGATGTTAATGATAAGGTCCTGTCGCTTGCAGAGAGGCTTTCGTCAAAGATTCCTTCATCAGCTTCAGAACTGGTACATATTGCTGTTGAAGAGGGGTGTGAAGACCTTTTTCCATCCCTTACCAGGGAAGAGAAAATGAGTATTGCCACGGACGGAAAAATACCCGTATTTTCCAGGTGGTCAGATAAAATCAGAGATCAGAAAATTGCCCCGGATACGCTGCTTACACTGGCCGGACTGGCGTCATTTACAAAGGATCAGGAGCTGCTCGACGAAAGGATATTAAGTATTATAGGCTGATTCAGAGTGATCGTTGTCTTTGAATCTCAAAAAGAAAGATACCCGAGGCTACTGAAACATTAAGAGAGGCGATCTGGCCGGTCATTGGTATTTTAACCTGCAGATCAGATAACGATAATAATTCACGGCTTATTCCTGCATCTTCCGATCCCAGGATCAGAGCTGAAGGACCGGTGAGTACAGCCTGAGAAACATTGACTGCGCTTTTTTCAGATGCGGTAACTATTTTAAGGCCTGACTCCTTAAGAAATTCAACAGATTTTACAATGCTTTTTTCCCTGCAGACCGGAAATGAATGGAGGGCGCCAGCTGATGCCTTTACCGCATCTGCAGTGATCCTTGCGGATCCTTTTTCAGGAATTACCACAGCATGAGCTCCCATGCAATCGGCGGTTCTGACAATTGCACCAAAATTTCTCACATCAGATACCCCGTCAAGGACAAGAATCAGAGGATCTTCTCCCTTGTCAAAAACCATAGGAAGAAGGTTTGTAATCGATTGATATTCAATTAATGCCAGCCAGGCTAGTACTCCCTGGTGATTTTTCCTGGTCAACAGTTCGATCCTTTCCAGGGGGACAATCTGGTAAACAATATTATGATTTCTTACTTCAATCATAAGTTCATGATAAAGAGAACCCTGGAGCCCCTGCCGGACAAGTAGCCGATCGATTTGTTTTCCCGCTTTTATGGCCTCAATTACCGGCCTGATACCAAAAATATAATCAGTTTCTTTACTCATTTTATTTAAAAATCATCCGGATTATCAAGCCTGAAAACAATACCTTTTCTCCAGTTGGCGATTGCCCTGTCCCAGTATGTTACAAGGGTTTCACTCCGGCTAAGGTAATAGTCATTACCTGTAAAAGCATTTGCCCTGTACCTGAAATTAAAAAACAGATACTCCTCTCTGAGGTGATATCTTCCTCCCCATGAAGACCTTATTACCGGTTTCCTATACCCCCAGTTCTCCCCCTCAGCAGTTTTGTAGACCTTATCGGGTGGACCGTATATCGTATATATCATGCCCCTCTCAGTTCGCCATCCCTCTTTGAAAGAGGTGAAATAGTAGTTTGAAAAAAGGACTCTTGTATAATAGATCCTGATAAGTTCCCTGGCTTTTTCAACATTACCGCCGCATTTAATCCAGAAGTCATCAAGGGCCATCTTAGGTTTAGTTGAAGTCCTTAAAGTTGTCATTTCTTCTTCTGAAGCCAGGTAGGTAATTGGTTCTATCATAACTTCAGGTTCAGTCATTGAAGGGTATGATTCTCCAAAATTATAGAAGGCAAATCCTTCACGGACATTTCTTCCGGCTGAACAAAGATAGACACCTTCCCTGGGAAACATCATGGCCAGAGTGTCAGAATAAGAGAATGCTATTGTCGTATCCGGATCATAATCAATAGTTTTTTCCGGTAAGAGCATTGAAGGCGGGTAAGGGACCTCCTTAAATGCCTTATAAAAAGAAACATATAAACTGTCAACAGGTTTTCCGGGATATAACAGATTAACATACTCATTTCTCCTGACAACAGGATCAAAAAGTTCATTTTTCCTGAAATGTCCCTGGGCAACGAAATTGTACCTGTTGAACTGAGAAAGCGTATTGAATGGCACAAAAGCCTGAACTATCTGGAGCCTCAGTCTGTCAAGGATTTTAACTTCCACCATATACTCGACCAGCGGCTCTGTTTTCAAGGGTATCCTGAAAACATATTCAGGAGATGATTCCTCTTTCACAATATTCAGGGTATTATAAGCAGTATCAGCAAGAATACCTCCACCGGTAATATTATGAAGTCTGACAGATATTATCAGCTGGGCCATTGGAACACCCTGTGGATTTGCTTCAGAGAAAAAAAGCTCGGCAGCAAAAAACTTGACAGACAGAGTTGAAGACTCTTCAGTCTGGTTCAGGACATTAAACCGGGGTTTAATTGGACTTTTTGTCGGATTGTACAGATAGGAAAGATCCTTGGAATCAACTACTGCCTTTTTTGATGTCCCGCATGATACCAGTATTCCGAAAAAAAACGGGAGAATCAGGTAAATAAATTTATCAGATAAAGAAATCACCCGGTTCATAATTTAACTTTTTTTACTTGTTTGAGTGTTTTTCCATGCTATCCTTGCTCTGCACAGTTCACTGTTATCCGTTGTCCTGACAATTGAATAATCCGAAGTATTGTTTTTATCCTTTTGCTCAGACATCCTGATAATTATTTCTTCATTGAAATGCGATTCGGCAAGATAGTTTATTTCGGCGTATGCAGGTACATGATTCATTATAAAATCAGGGTCATAGCTGTCATTGATCCATTTGAAATACCTTGCATTATTGGTGTGAAGGTTGATGTCGAGGTCACTTACTCTGACAGTGAAACGGGAAGTTATTTCTCCTTCAGGGCCGTCATTAATAAGCTTCTGCGCATTCCGGGTCAGAGCATGATCCATTTCCGGTTCATTATTGAATTTGCCCAGAGCATTATCGGGTCGCTGAATTCTCATTGTTTTACGGTCCACAATAAGCCAGGATGAAGTAGCTAAGGCAACTGTTTTCCCCTCAGGATAGATGACTTCATAATCCCTGAGAGCAAAGAGTTTATCTGTTCCGCGTGGCCAGGTTTTAACAACGATTCTGTCACCCCATTCCGGCAATTCTGAGATCTCTGCATATATCCTTGATAAGATCCAGAACTGGTTCCGCTCCAGAAGATCATCTCTTCCAAAGCCCAGTGATACAGCGTGATCAGAAGCAATATCCTGCAGGTAATCAAAAAGTGAATGTAAACTTAATTTTTCATCGGGTCCTGTCTCATAAACATGAACTTCGTATTCTTTTTCAAGTTTCCCTGTATCCTTCATTATCCGTATTTTTTATGAATTCATCCACCTCATGAGATAAGGCTGTCCATTTATTCATTTCTTCATTCAGGTGCAGCTTCAGATTTTGGTAATTTTTATAAATATCTGCACTTTCTTCAGGATTGAGAGAGATATTCAGGGTGTTATCCATATCAAGTAATTGTCTCTCAATGTCTTCAATTTTCAATTCTGAATCCTCAAGTCTTTTTCTTAATTTTCTGAGGTTTCTGTCGTATTCCTTTTTGTCAAGATATTTCTGCTTATTAGAGGTATTTTCTTCACTCTTTGACTCTTTTCCGGCTTTATCCCTGATCTCAATATCTCTCAGATTATCAATCTTTTTTCTTCTCAAAAAATCATAGATTCCGCCCAGATGCTCTTTAATCCTGTTATGCCTGAATTCATACACCTTGGTTACCAGTCCGTCGAGAAAATCCCTGTCGTGAGAAACCACAATTAACGTGCCATCATATTTGATCAGCGCCTGTTTCAGAATATCTTTTGAACGCATGTCGAGATGATTGGTAGGCTCATCAAGCAAAAGAAGGGTGTAAGGTTCAAGCAATAGTTTTACCATGGCAAGTCGTGACCGCTCGCCGCCAGACAGAACCTTTACCTTTTTGTCTATGTCTTCACCCCTGAAAAGAAAGGCGCCGAGCATATCCCTGATTTTAGTTCGTACATCTCCTTTTGCATCATCATCAATAGTCTCGAATACAGTTTTATTGTCATTCAGTAATTCATCCTGATTCTGAGCAAAATAACCGATTTTGACATTATGTCCCCTTTTTAACAATCCCTCATAATCAAGATCCCCCATAATTATCCTTGAAAGGGTAGTCTTACCCTCTCCGTTGCGGCCAACGAATGCAACTTTTTCACCCCTGGTTATTGTAATTGCAACTTTCCGGAGTACGACGACAGGTCCAAAACTTTTTGAAAGATTTGCGGCTTCTATTACTACAGTGCCGGAACGGGGAGATGGCGGAAACCTTATATTGATGGCACTCATATCCTCTTCATCGACTTCGAGCCTTTCAATTTTCTCAAGTTGTTTTATCTTCGACTGAACCTGAACCGCTTTGGTTGCCTTATATCTAAATCTTTCAATAAACTTTTCAGTATCATCAATCATTTTTTGCTGGTTCCTGTATGAGGCAATCTGCTGTTCGCGTCTCTCTGCTCTCAGAACAATATACCTGGACCAGGAAGCTTTGTAGTCATAAATTTTGCCAAGGGATATTTCAATTGTCCTGGTAGTCACATTATCCAGGAAAGCGCGGTCGTGTGATACCATCATAACAGCGCCCTGATAGCCGGCAAGATATGATTCGAGCCATTGAATCGATTCAATGTCAAGATGATTGGTTGGTTCATCAAGCAGGAAAAGGGATGGTCTCTGTAATATCAGTTTAGCCAGTTCGATCCGCATCCGCCAGCCGCCGCTCAGTTCCCTGGTAGGCCTGTCAAATTCATCCCTTTCAAAGCCCAGTCCGAGCAGTGTCTGCTCCGTTTCTGCCAGGTAGCTGGAACCTCCAAGTATTCTGTATCTCTCTTCAGTCTCAGTGAGCCGGTCGCATAATCTCAGGTATTCAGCTGATTCATAATCGTCCCTTCTGATTATTTCGGCGTTGCACTCTTCAATCTCTCCGGAGAGAGAAATCAGTTCTGAAAATGCTGAGACTGTTTCATTAAATACTGTAGTTGAGTCATTAACAGTCATCTGCTGCGGAAGATAGCCAATTGTTATTTCCTTTGACATGTCTATCAAACCTGAGGTAGGGCTCTGCAGACCTGATATTATTTTGAGAAGAGTTGATTTTCCCGCCCCGTTTTTACCTGTCAATCCGATCCTGTCCTGATCATTTATCAGAAAAGATACGTTGGTTAACAGATCGAAACTCCCGAAAGAAACTGAAATATCCTGAACAGAAACCATAGAAAATAAATTAAGCGCAAAGATAGAAAAAGTATAAATGCTTCTAAAGCATAGATTATCGACGGAAGAATTACCTTTGTTTTTAATTTAAATTATGTGAAAAGGCGCAGCAGATATATATCAGCAGTAATATTAATTTCAGTTTTATTGATTTTTGCAGGTTCATGTAAAAAAGACGATAAACCTGATTATGATTATTTTGTATCGAAGGAATACAAAATCAGTTATACCAAATCGGAAATAATCAATCTGCTCGGTCTTGTCGAAAAGAGTTTTCCTGAAGTTAATGAACTCAAACAATCTGTTTCAAGTGATGTTGATATTTATAAGGTAGTATATGAAACAACTGTGGGTGAGGAAGTAATATCAGCCTCGGGACTGGTTTGTGTACCGAAAACATCAGCAGAATACCCTGTTCTATGCTTCCAGAACGGAACCAATACCGTAAAAGCAAACGCTCCGAGTGAATATGTAGGGAATCCACTATATCAGATGATTGAGATTGTTGCTTCTCTCGGATATATTGTCGTTATTCCGGATTACCCCGGGTTTGGGGAATCGGCTGAGATAACACATCCTTACCTGATTGTTGAACCCACTGTACAGTCGATAATTGATATGCTTTACGCCGTTAAAGAATCAGGGTCAATTGAGTTTCCGGGGATTATTATTAAAAATGAGTACTACCTTATAGGGTATTCACAGGGAGGATGGGCGACGATGGCGCTGCATAAAAAGATAGAACAGAATTATTCCGCCGATTTCAAATTGTCAGGCAGCGCATGCGGCGCCGGACCTTATGATATGAAAATGCTTTTCCGGGAAATGATTAGCTCACAAACATACAACAGCCCTGTTTTTCTCGGTTATATTGCATATGCCTACAGCGCTTATAATCAATTTACAAATCCGATCGCGGAAATCTTTAATGAGCCTTATGCCACCAGACTCGGTTCTTTATTCACTGGTAATATGACATCTGCCCTGATCAATGAGCAGCTTTCACCCTCAATACCTGAGCTGATCAGGGGAGATTTAATCTCAGGTTTTGAAACATCCGGAAATTATGCTTCAATACGGGAAGCTCTTGAGCTTAACAGCATAACAGCATGGAAAACTGAAATACCACTGTTGCTGCTGCATGGAGGAGATGATATTAGTGTGAATCCTTTGGCGACTGAGATAATGTACGGGAATTTAATTCAGGCGGGAACTTCATCTGAGATTTGTACAAAGGAAATTGTTCCCGGGGTGGACCATGGGAAGGGGATTGTTCCGTGTATGATCAGAGGATTAATGTTTCTTAGAGATCTTCGTGAAAAAAACAGGTAGAAACACGGGACCATAAGATAAAAGTAATATTGTTTAGTCAGTGAAAAGAAAGAAAGCGCTTCCTTTATTGGAGAAAGTCACGATCACAGATATTGGGTCCGAAGGTAATGCAATCGCAAAAGTTGATAATTATGTTCTTTTTGTTCCAATGCTGATTCCCGGCGATGTGGCTGATATTCAGGTCAGAAGAAAAAAGAAAAAATACATGGAAGGAACTGTTGTTCGTTTTCATGAGTACTCATCTGACAGGATAAAGCCTTTATGTGAACACTTCGGGATCTGTGGCGGGTGTAAATGGCAGCACCTTCCCTATGATCTTCAATTAGCTTATAAGGAAAAGCAGATCAGGGATAATCTTGAAAGAATAGGTAAAATTACGCTGCCTGAGATAAACCCTATTATAGGATCTGCGGATATTTTCAGGTACCGGAATAAACTGGAATTCACATTTTCTGATAAACGCTGGCTGACCCGGCAGGAAATTGCCTCGGATAATGAATTTGCAAAGGAAGATGCGATCGGATTTCATATTCCCGGATTATTCGATAAGGTTCTGGATATAAGGGAATGTCATCTTCAACCGGAGCCTTCAAATTTAATCCGCAATGCCGTAAGGGAATATGCTCATAAAGACAGGATGACATTTTTCAATATGAGGGAACAGTCAGGGTTTCTGAGAAATATGATTGTCCGGAATAACCTGCAAGGCGACGTGATGGTAATTCTGGTGTTCTTTTACGAAGATGAAAAAAGGAGGGAGGGTTTACTGGATTATCTG
>CAYPKL010000196.1:0-19748 GCA_964411285.1 uncultured Rikenellaceae bacterium | reverse complement strand
TAACTGCAACTCTTACAAAGCAGCTTACCAGAACTATATTGATGCATTGGAACCTTTTGGCAACTGCTCCTTATGGACGGCACAACAAAAGTCGGATTGGGAGGATGCTATTGCAGAGGCACAAGCTGATATAGCTACTCTATGCCAATAATATTACAATCCCCGGGAAATAAACCCTGGCGGCTTTCTGATAATTAATTTGTCAGAATTCGTTTTTTTTTGAGGCGGATAAAAATGACTTAAAAGTTAAAGCCCCCTGTTTTCACAGGGGACTTTTCATTAGAATTAAAGCTGTTGGAGATTTACCTTTGAAATCGAAGGAAACAGCCTGTGTTTGTTATGCTTTTTTACCGCCTATAAGATTATCCTGCAGGGCTTTAAGTTCATCCCACTTTCCTTCATGGGCCAGTTTGGCCTGATAAGGCCAGGTTCCCGGATCATGAATACGGTACAACTCACCTCCGTCTTCCAGAAGAAAGTTCTTTATTGTTTCTGGTACTGCCACAGATAATGCTTTCCAGGTAGTAATACCTCTTTTTACAAGAATATCGGATATTTTCGGGCCGATACCTTCAACGATCTTCAAATCGTTTTCTAATACTTTAAACCCCAGAATTTCTTTTGCCTGTCCTGCATTAAAAGCAAACAATGGCTTTAATTCTGATTCCAGTTTTGCAATCTGCAACTTTAAATGTGAAATCTCTTTTTCGAGTTCCGGACATTTTAAGCAAGGGACTTTTTTATTTTTCCTTAACAGGTAACCAATTATAAATCCCAGGAGAGCCGCTATAATCAGCACAAATAAAATAAATAAAAGATCAGATGTAAAACGTTCTGCCATAGTAAATTAATTTAAAAAATTTATTTCAGCTCTTCTGTTCCTTGATCTTTCTTCCGGGGTATCGTTCGATGTCAGAGGCTCATTGTCAGACTTATAAGATGTCTGAATCTGATTTGTATTTATTCCCGACTTCACCAGAAATACCTTTACAAATTCAGCGCGTGATTTGCTAAGCTGTAAGTTTTCTGACTTACTGCCCGACTTATCGGCATGTCCTGATACCATTACTCCTGATTCAGGTTTATTATCCAGATAAAGCTTAAGTTTTTTCAAGTATTCATCAGGAACGGTACCCGTTTCAGTCGTTTCTTTATTGGGTCCGAAATAAAGTGTTAGTGTTCCTGCATTCTTAAGATAACTTTCTGCTTCCTTTATTGAAGCAATTAGAGTCAGTTCAGGTGTAGCTTCTGTTTCTGCGGTATTGTCGCCTGCGTTTTCCTGACTAACAGGGATGACATTTTCTACATCCTGCCGGCAGTCGCACCTTATCCTGCATACATACCAGTAAGATGAACCCGCAATCCAGGCAACTAACAGAAGGGAAAAAATAATGATAGATTGCCTCATGGTAATCAGATTATCTTTTACCAAACAATCCTCCGAGAAGCGAACCAAGAATTCCTTTACCCTGCCCCTGAGAACCGCCTCCTTTCAGGAGAAATCCTGCAACATCATCTATAATGCTTCCATCTCCGTCAGCATCCAGAAGAGCGCCGACACCTGAGATACCACCTCCACCTCCGCTGGTGTCGCGCTTACGGGTCAGAGCTCCCAGAATCAGTGGAGCCAGTGCCGGGATCATTTTCATTATTGTCGATGCATTTATGTTCAGGGATTTACCCAGTACCTGAGCTGCCTGTACGCCACCTCCGGAACCAAGCAAACCACCCAGGTTAGCATCTACTGAACCTGCAGAAGCTTTATTAGCAATCAGGTCCTGAATATTATCAAGAACTGACTGATCACCATACTTATTAAGGATATGATCAACTCTGTCATCTCCTCCCTGTTCATCTTTTTGTTTTTTTAATCCTCCAAGAATCAGCGGAGCCAGTTGAGGAATTAATTTTTGCACAGTTCCCTGATCAAGGTTAAAATTTGAAGACATCTGCTTTGTAACCTCCGGACCATAGGTTTTCATGAATTCATCAATAAAATTTGCCATAATCAGATCAATATTAGTTTAACATTAAGAAAAAGTCAGAAAATTTTTAGAAATCAGGCAATGCTAAAGTTAAATATGATTAATGAATTATCAAAGTAAATAACCCTGTAATTTTCTTTTCCTGATTCCGGACTTTAGAGATTACGCCTAAATTAGATTCACAGAACGAACAGGTTCCTGAAATGTTGCAGCTGTTCTGAGCACTCTCTTAAAACCCTCTGAACAACAAGCCCATGCTCCAGGTCCGGAATAAAGCATTTATCATCATTCCCGGTAAAAAAAACATAATGGGCATGAACCATTGATCTTAGCCAACCGGAGGGGACATGACCTGAAGGAAAACTGGTGACGGGTTTAAAGTTGCTGCCTGTAAATTGTTTGTGCCATAACCCTGTCTCTTCCGAAAAATACTCAAATTGATCAGGTGAACTGGTTGTATATTTCAAAGATCCCTTTTCTGCATATAATTCGAATGAGATCAGATCACCTGTTCCTGAACTGATACGGCTTGCTGAGAGAGTCCCTGCAGCCTTTGAAACGGGATCATAAAGAGCTAAAAGGCTGAACAAGTCAGAATCACAGGGAACATCAATAAAGTTTCCGGCCTGCAGGGCACTGACGATTTTGATTCTGGTTCCAATAAAAGCTAAAAGGATACTGATTACATGCGAACCAAGATCAGCCATAGCTCCCCCGTCAGGTGCAGGAGTCAGGCGTGTCTTCCGTCTGTCCCTGTAATCCTTCTGAAGATAATCTCCATGATAATATTTAATTTCAAAATGAACCGGATTTCCGATTTTGCCTGATTTCCAGAAGATAAGAGCTTCACGTACTGCTGACGAGAAAAGATACTGGAATCCGATCTGTATCTTTACTTCTTTGTGCTCCTCAGCAAACTGCCTTAAACTTACCTCTTCTTCTAATGTCGAACAGACTGGCTTTTCAAGATAAACACGTTTAACTGAAGGCATGCTCACTGCTTTTGTAAGGTGCTCATAATGAGCCTTATTTGGTCCGAGTATAAAAACAGTATCAATACTTTTATTTCTAAAGAATTCATCAGGGGTCAAAGAATGTCTGAAACCAAATCTTTTTGCAAAAACATCCCTGCTTTCGCTTGTGGCAGAACAAACAGCCTCCCTCTCAATTTCCGGAGGATCATTGTAATAGAATGGCATTGAATTAAGTGCAAATGCATGCGACCGGGCAATTCCTCCTGTCCCGATGAATCCTGTTTTTTGTTTGCTCTTTATCATTTTCCTTGTTTCTTTTTAAAATTCAAAAATAAGAGAAATTACACTCTAATTATTAACAATCAGCCTGACAGAAAGGAAAAAGAAGATATATTTGAATATCATAAACAAACAAATTTTTACCATGAACAAATCATTTAAAACAACTATTGTAATATCAATGATACTGCTTTTCCCGGAGGTTGGATTTCCTCAGGAGACTCATCCAGAGCCAAAAACCCTTGAAATAGGAAGCATGGCGCCGGATTTCAGCCTTAAGGGTATCGACGGAAAGACTTACGGCCTGAAAGATTTCAGTAAATCACCCGTTCTCGTTTTAATATTTGGTTGCAATCATTGTCCTACCGCTCAGGCTTACGAGGACAGAATTATTTCCATAACAAATGATTATAAAACAAAAGGTGTTTCAATTGTAATGATTTCGTCCAATTCAGTGAAAGCTCTGAGTTATTCCGAAATGGGTTATACAGATGTTGGCGATAGTTTTGATGACATGAAATTTCGTGCAAAAGACAAAGGCTATAATTTCCCGTATTTATATGACGGGGACGACCAGAAGGTTGCAATCGCCTATGGGCCTGTGGCCACACCTCATTGCTTCGTGTTTGATAAAAACAGGATATTAAGATATAACGGACGTGTTGACGGTTCTGAAAAGCCGGGAACCGGCAAGGGAGAGGACCTTCGGAATGCTATCGATGCACTTTTAGCCGGGAAGCAGGTGAATACTCCGGTTACAAAAGTATTCGGTTGCTCCATGAAGTGGTCATGGAAGGATGAATATACGAAAAGGCTTTACAAACAATGGGCGGAACTACCTGTTACACTTGAAGAAATAGATGTCCCGGCAATAAAAGAGCTTATCAGGAACACATCATCAGAAAAGCTGAGGCTGATCAATTTCTGGGCTACATGGTGCGGACCTTGCATATCAGAATTTCCTGATCTTGTAATTATTGACAGGATGTACCGAGGAAGATCATTCGAATTTATAACTGTTAGCGCCGATAAACAGGCCAGAAAGGCTGATGTCCTGAAATTCCTGCAGAAAAACGAAGCCTCCAATAAGAACTACATCTTCAATAATGACGATGTTTACAAGCTGATCGAAGCAGTGGACCCAGACTGGCAGGGTGCTTTACCATTTACAATGCTGATTGAACCGGGAGGGAAGATCGTATATAAAAAACAGGACGTCATTGATCCTTCGGGAATGAAGAAGCTTATCGTTGAGAACAAATACATAGGCAGATACTACTAACAATTTTTATTATCATGAAAAGGTATTTAAACAGGCGTGGTTTCATAAAGACCGGTGCAGTAATTACCGCCGGTATAACAACGATTCCCCTGACAATGAGTGGTACTCCTGAAGTTTTCGAAGGCAATCCTGTAAGACTTGGCGGTCCGGTTCCCGGAAATTTCAGCGATCCTGCTGAATGGATCAAAGCAGTAAAGAAATTAAAATACAGCGCTGCATATTGTCCGGTTCAGCCAGGAGCATCAGGTGAACTGATTAAATCCTACAGGGCTGAAGCAAAAAGAAACAACATAATAATTGCTGAAGCAGGAGCCTGGAATAATATGCTTCATGAGGATGAAAAGACCAGAAAGGAGAACATAAAGAAGAACATTGATGCCCTTCAGCTGGCTGATGAAATTGGAGCTTTGTGCTGTGTAAATATTTCCGGAGCAAGAGGCGAAGTATGGGACGGCCCGTATCCTGGTAACTATGAAAAAGACACCTTCGACCTGATTGTAGAAACGGTAAGGTACATCATTGATCAGGTTAAGCCTGCAAGTGCATTTTATTCTCTGGAGCCGATGCCCTATATGCTTCCTGATTCACCCGATTCATATCTTGAACTGATAAAGGCTGTCGGCCGTAAGCAGTTTGCTGCACACCTCGATCCGGTGAATATGATCTCCAGCCCCCAGCGGTATTTTAATAATGCTGCATTCCTGAAGGAGTGTTTTCTGAAGCTGGGCCCATGGCTTAAATCAATTCATGCAAAAGACATTACAATTTTACCAAAGCTCACTGTTCACCTTGAAGAACGAAGGCCAGGCCTTGGATCACTTGATTATGCAGTTTTCCTTAAGGAAGCAAGCAGATTTAAGGATATCCCTTTTATGATGGAACATCTGGAAACACAGGATGACTACTCATTGGCAGCTCAGTATATCAGGAACACCGGTCAGAATCATGGAATAAATTTTGTTGAATAATAATAAACCAGAAATCATTATGAAAAAACTTTCATCACTAATTTTAATTCTGGCACTGACTTTTTTCAGCTGCGTCATTGCCCAGCAAAAAGACAAATCTGAACTTGCAAAAGGAGTTAATTTCATTGAAACCAGGACCTATACTGCTGAAAATGATGCTGCAATACTGGAGCTTTACAAAGACCTCAGAGTGGCTGACGTTTCCGACGGACTTGACATGGTTGGTCTTCCCGGCACAGGACTGGTAGATCAGTCAATTCATGCCTGCTGGGTTGATTTAAAGGATTTTAAACACGTTTTCAGGGGCATTGCGGTAACAGTCCGCTATGTTCCGACACAAAGACCTGCCCTTCCTGCTCCCGGAGAGGATTTCTCGAAATGGGAGGGTAATTTTTACAGCACAATTTCAACAGAGGCATTTGCACAGATTATCAGGCCTGGTACAGCCGTTGTGATTGATGATGTTGAAGACCGTGATATCGGTTCGATAGGTTCAAATAATATTCTTGCCTGGGTGAAGCTTGGCGCAACAGGTGTTGTCACCGATGCCGGCGCCCGCGATACGGATGAGGTTGGCCTGGAAGGCGTTCCTCTTTATCTCAGAAAAAAAGGACGCGGTATTCGTCCCGGACGAAATGAGATCGAATCAGTAAACCGTCCTGTAACAATAGGAGGGGTGCTCGTTTGCCCGGGCGATGTGGTAGTAGCTGACGGTGACGGTGTTGTCGTAGTCCCAAGGGCTGTTGCTGCAGAGGTGGCAAAACATGCCAGTAAAATCCTTGTTGGCGATAAAGCCGGAAGGAAAAGCCTGTATGAAAGCCTGGGAAGACCTCTTGATAAAACAGTAAAATAATCATTTATCAGGTTCGGTACTTATGCAGACCATAATTGCCAACCCTGGTGACCTGAAATCCCGGAAATCATTAGTTTCATCCCGGATTTCGAGGTTGCCGGGTGGTAAGTTTTTATTCCTGTCTATAACATTGGTAAATCTGTTCTTATCAGGAATCATTTCAGCACAGAATGAAAATATTCAGTATGTTAGTGACACTCTTGTTTCGCCTGCCATGGCTGAGGTAGTGATATCGGCTAACAGGTTCATTTCACAGGTGTTAAATACTCCGGAAGCAATTAGTGTATTGAAAAACTCATCATTACAAAAACTGCAGCTGCGGACAGCTCCTGAAGCTTTAACTCTTATGCCGGGAGTATTTATTCAAAAAACAAATCATGGCGGGGGCTCTCCTTTTATTCGAGGATTGACCGGTAATCAGACACTGCTTCTTATGGACGGGATCAGACTTAGCAATTCAACCATGCGTTACGGTCCTAATCAGTATTTTAATACTATCGACATATTCAGTATCAGTAAAATTGAAGTTCTGCGAGGCAATGGATCGGTTCAATATGGTTCTGATGCCCTTGGAGGGACTATCCAGGTATTCAGTCATGAAGTATCAACAACCGAGAAATCTGACCTGGACACAAAATTTCTGACAAGGATTGCAACTCATGGTATGGAAAATAGTTTCAATCTTAAGCTAAAATACAGCAACAGATTTTACGCGTTCAGGGCTGGCATTACATTCAGGAATTTTGGCGACATTGTTGGAGGCGATACAACGGGACGTCAGTCTCCATCCGGATACAGGGAATTTGATTATGATCTGAAGGGCAAGATATTGATATCAAAAAGATCTTCTCTGACGTTTGCTTTTCAGGATGTACACCAGGAGGACATCCCGGTTTATCATAAAATAACCCTCGAGAATTACTCAATAAATAAAACAGACCCTCAAAAGAGAAAACTGGCTTACATCAGGTTGAATCAGGATTTGAACAGGGGGATCCTGCGATCTGCAGTAGTAACAGGATCATATCAGCATACAGATGAAGGCAGGGAAATGATGAAAAACGATTCAGGGATATTAAGAGATGAATTTGATAAGGTAAGTTCCTATGGATTGTCAGGTGAGTTACTATTTTCTGCCTCTCAAAAATGGAATGGGAATATGGGTGTTGAAATCTATTCTGATCTTGTTAGCAGTAAACGTACCGACACCGATTTGTCAAATAATACTTCGGTTTCAAAGAGAGGATTATATCCCGACGGCTCTTCGATGACCAGTTTGGCAATCTTCACAGTTCACAAATTGGATCTCAATAAATGGAGCTTGTCTGCAGGAGCGCGTTTAAACGCATTTTCAATAAAAGTCAGGGATTTTGTGACAGGAACAACAAGGCTCACACCTTCCGCCATTGTGGGAAACCTGGGTCTTATGAGGAGACTGACGCCTGCATCCGGTTTGTTCTTTTCTCTGAACTCAGGTTTCCGTGCACCAAATATTGATGATCTTGGCACAGTCGGGATTATTGACTTCAGATATGAAACTCCAAATCTCGAACTAAAGCCTGAAAAGTCAATACAGTACCAGGTAGGTTATAAACTTAACAGGCAAAACCTTAAAGGTGACTTCTTTATTTACCGCAACGAACTGTTTGATCTAATCACCAGGCAGAGAATCAAAGATCAAACAATAGAAGGATACCCTCTATACCGGAAAGAAAACAGCGACAGGGCATATATACAGGGACTTGAAACATCATGGATCCTTTCGGTAAACAGATTTCTCGATTTAAATGGTACTCTGACTTATACTTTTGGACAAAATTTATCGGGCAATGAACCTTTAAGACGAATTCCACCTCTCTTTGGCCGTCTGGCAGCTGATTACAGGTTTACAAAATTATGGTTTGACCTGGAGTGGCTGGCTGCAGGTAAACAAAACCGTTTGGCACAGGGAGATATGGATGATAACCGGATCCCTGATGGTGGAACTCCAGGCTGGAATGTCTTCAACTTTAATACCGGATATTCATGGAAAATTATCACTGTAGACCTTAGCCTGAAAAACATTTTCAACAAAGATTACAGGTATCATGGTTCCGGGGTTAATGGCTATGGACGGTCACTTTTCCTGACTTTTTTGGTAAATTTATAATCTGAGCTGTTTTAAAAACGGACTTACACTATTACAATTTATTGTATGATAAGCTACAGGGTAAAAATCCTGAAGGTTTTTCTGGCGGCATCAATTGCAATCATGATGTTTTTCGTTTCATCTTGCGGTCACTTGCCGGACAGGGATGAATTGCTGAATTTCAAAAATGCATCAGCCTCCCTGGTATTTTCTGAAGAAAATGAACTTATCGGGAAGTTCTTTTATGAGGACCGGACAAATATTTCATTCGGACAAATCCCTTCGCATCTTAAGAATGCTCTGATTGCAACAGAAGATGCCCGTTTCTATGAACATAGAGGTAATGATGCTCGAAGCCTGCTAAGGGTTCTGGTAAAAACAGTTTTGTTCAGCGACAAAAGTTCAGGAGGTGGCAGCACAATAACACAGCAGCTTGCAAAAAATATGTTCGGCAGGAAAAGTACCGGGCTGATGCCGGTTTTAACCAATAAGATCAGGGAAATACTATTGGCTCATCGTCTTGAAAAAACATTCAGCAAGGATGAAATACTAACTCTTTATTTAAATACTGTTTCGTTTGGAGAAAATGTTTATGGTATTGAAGCTGCATCGACAAGGTTTTTCAATAAAAGTACAGAACTCCTGAAAATTGAAGAATCAGCTCTCCTGACAGGGATGCTTAAGGCAAATACCTTTTATAACCCTCGTCTGCACCCTGAAAATGCAAAAATCAGGAGGAATGTTGTACTGAAGCAGATGGAGAAATACAAATATATCAACAGTTCCAAAGCCGATTCGCTCTCAGAACTTCCAATGGTGATTGATTACAGGCGGTCGGGACCGGGAGGCGAAGCAGATTATTTTCTTGTTCAGGTTAAAAGTGAGCTGAAAAATATTTTACAGGATATAAATTCAACAATGGGTAAGAAATGGGAACCTGATAAAGACGGATTGATCATTACTACCACATTGAATCTTTCCCTGCAGAAATGTGTTAATCAATCTTTTCGATATCATTTACCAGGAATGCAGAAAAAGCTGAATGATCAATATATGAGCCTGTCAGGAAGGAGAACACTTGAACAGATTACACTCCGTGAACTTGACAGATTAAATTTGACTAGAAGGGCTGACGAGATAAAACTGCAGGAGATTTTTGACTGGAAGGGCGCTTATTCCGATTCTATTACTGTGGCTGACAGCCTGAAAAGGGCTCTGACTATCTTGCATGCCGGAATGCTGGCAATTGATCCTCTGACCGGAGGAATAAAAGCATGGGTGGGAGGAATTGACTTTAAGACCCAGCCATACGATCAGATACTAGCCAGAAGACAGTTGGCTTCAGTCTTTAAGCCTGTTCTGTATGCCGCTGCTCTGGAAGATGGGATGGAGCCTTGTCAATATCTTGATAATGATTCAATTACTTTATCAGGAGTTGAGAACTGGAGTCCTGAAAATTATGACCACTCTTATGGAGGAAAATATTCCCTGGCGGGAGCCCTTGCTCAATCTATGAATATTCCGACGTACAGCCTGTTCCTGAAAATTGGTTTCGAAAAGGTTGATTCAATGTGGAAGAGAATGGGATTTTCTTTTTCTCTCGACAATACTCCTTCGTTGGCTCTGGGAACTGCTGAAGCAAGTATAAAAGAGGTGGCTGTAGCATATTCGTCATTTGCAAACGGAGGATACATTATTGCACCAAAATGCATCGCATCAATCAAAACTCCTGCAGGGGAAGTGATTTATAATAATGAGTTTGCCCCGGCTAACACCAGAATCCTGAGTGAAAAATCAAGTCTGCTGATGGGTGCTCTGCTACGGAAAGCAATCAGGGAAGGAACAGGAGTCTCTATAAACAGCGTTTATGGAGTAAACGTCCCTCTTGCAGGCAAAACCGGTACATCTCAGAATTATTCTGATGCCTGGTTTGCAGTATTTACTCCGAAACTGGTAATGGTCACACGGGCTGGCGCATCCTCCGCAGCTATTCATTTCAATAGCGGATCGGATGGATCGGGAAGCGCCCTGGCTCTGCCGCTAGCTGCATTAACGCTTAAAAAGGTACAACAGGATCACACTTTAAATGATAAATTTATTGCATGGTTTCCGGACCTGCCTCCGGAACTGGAGAAATCCCTTGATTGTCCTGATTTCAGGGAAAAGAACCTTTTTGATATATTTATCGACATATTTGATCACGATAAAAAGAACATTGATAAAAATAGTGGAAAGACTAAAAAGAGGATAAGGACTCTATTTAGAAAAATTTTCAAAAACAGATAACAAGCTGACATGTGGAGTGGTTTAATGATCTTCTCTGGAAAGACACTGTAGCGCATACAATACTGCTGTATAGTGTAATAATTGCCGCAGGCGTTTTTTTGGGCAAGCGGAAAATATTCGGAGTATCGCTCGGAATAACGTTTGTCCTGTTTGCCGGATTAACAATGGGCCATTTGGGATTTTCTGCAAATCACCGGGTTGTTGAATTTGTAAGAGATTTTGGTCTCATCCTTTTTATTTTTTCAATCGGATTGCAGGTAGGACCGGGATTCTTTTCATCATTTAAAAAGGGAGGACTGTCTCTTAACCTTCTGGCTCTTGCAATTGTACTCCTGGGTGGATTAACGACACTTACTATTCATTTTCTTACAGGGACATCTTTGCCAATGCTGGTTGGTGTCATGTCAGGCGCAGTAACAAATACTCCCGGACTGGGCGCTGCTCAAAATGCTCTTAATCAGGTGACAGATAGCTTATCAGTTACAGAGATCCCGGAGATAAGCCTTGGGTATGCTGTAGCTTATCCCTTTGGTGTTTTAGGTATTATTATTTCGATGATGGCTATAAAAAAGATATTCAGAATAAATATTTCAAAAGAAGTAAACCTGTTTGATGAAGACCTTCATCCTGCCGGAATTATGCCGGAAAAATTAAGCATTATTGTCACAAACCCTGAAGTATTCAATAAATCAATCCTCGAGATCTCAGAAAATCTTAGCCCGGGTGTTGTCATATCGAGAATCATGCATAAAGGTGAACTGCAAATGGCGACATCCCGTACGATAATTCACGAAAGTGATGTCATTCTGGTTGTTGCACAGAAAGGACTGGTACCGGAAGTAGTAAAAAAATTCGGTTCGATAAGTGAAATGGATCTTGCATCAGGTTCAGGAAAACTAATATCAAGGCGCCTGATTGTGACCAATAAGGATGTTTTTGGCAAGGATATTGAATCGCTTAAGGTGAGGACACGCTATAATATAAATATCACAAGAGTCTACCGGTCGGGTATTGAGTTTATTGCCTCACCGGGAATCAGATTGCAAATGGGTGACAGACTTACAGTTGTCGGAGATGAGAAATCTATTGAAAAGGTTACGGAACAACTGGGGAATTCCCTGAAGCGTCTGAAAGAACCTAACATAGTTCCAATATTCATTGGTATTCTTCTGGGTGTAATTCTGGGGAGTATACCTGTCTTTATTCCCGGAATTACACATCCGGTTAAGCTTGGACTGGCCGGTGGACCTTTAATTGTAGCAATATTGATCAGCAAATACGGGTATAAGTTTTCCCTGGTATCTTATACTACAACAAGTGCAAATCTGATGCTGCGGGAACTGGGAATAGTATTGTTCCTTGCCAGTGTCGGACTTACTTCCGGAGAAAAATTCATTCCTTCCCTTACTTCCGGAGATGGATTTGTATGGATGGGGTACGGAGCTGTTATAACATTATTGCCATTAGTTCTTATCGGAACATTTTCCCGTATCGTACTCAGAAAAAATTATTTTGAGATATGCGGCCTTCTTTCAGGAAGCATGACAGATCCGCCAGCTCTGGCATTTGCCAACAGCATTGCCCAATCGGAGGCTCCGGCACTTGCATATGCAACAGTTTACCCATTAACGATGTTCCTTAGAATATTTATTGCACAACTCCTGATATTGATTTTCTGATAAAATTGTTAAATTTATGCAATCGCTACTTCCAAAATAAAATTCTGAAATTTGAAATTCAATACCTTAAATTATGAAAACTCTGACAACAATCATGATTTTCGCTTTCTTTGAACTTTTTCCCAAATCAACATACGGACAAAATTTGATGACAGCGAAAAATAGCACAGCGGCAGGTATAATTGAAACAATTATAAAAAATACCGGAAGCCGGATATACCCAAAAACGGTGGATGTGATTAAAACGGGTGATCCCGGGACCAGGATCACAGGAATAGTTACAAGCATGTTTGGCACGATGGATGTGCTTAAAAAGGCAGTCGCTCTGAATTGCAATCTTATTATTGTACATGAACCTCTTTTTTATAATCATCTTGATGAAACCGACCAGTTAAAAAATGATCCTGTATTCCTTGAAAAGAAAAAATACATCGACGATCACAAACTTGTTATCTGGCGGTTTCATGACTATATCCACAGCATTCGTCCGGATGGCATCCTGTCGGGAATGGTAAAGAAGCTAGGCTGGAAAAATTACATTGTAAACGGGCAGCTTGACGACTATCTGATACCGGAAACATCATTAAAAGGATTGCTTGAGTATTTGAAGAATATTTTCCCGGGAAATGCATTTTCAGTTATCGGCGATCCTTCAATGAAGCTTTCAAGGGTAAGGTTTTTATGCGGGGCTCCCGGAAGTGATTCTCATATAGAAGCACTGGCTGACGATAAGGTGGATGCAGTTATTGCAGGTGAAGTGCCGCAATGGGAAACCTATGAATATACCCGCGATGCTGTCGCTCAGGGAAGGAATAAAGCTATTGTCTTTATCGGGCACATTAATTCAGAAGAGGCAGGAATGGATTTTTGTGCAGAATGGCTTAAAGGATTCATAAAAGACTTACCGGTTCATTTTGTTGAAAGCGGACCTTCTTATTGGACCTTCTAGGAAGGAGTGAAGAGGAGAATGGGAGAATGGGAGAAGAAAGTCGTGAGTCATGAGTCGTGAGTCGTTTTATTATAAAAATTAAATTTTAAAGGAAATTAATATAAATGAAAAAGTATATTACTATATTTCAGATTGTTACAATCATTATTTTTAGCGTTTCGTTTTTATCTTCATGCAGGGAGAAGGCTAAATCTCCCAAATTCAAAGTGATAGCATTTCATGATGGAGAGCATGATCAGGCCCACATCAGTTTTGTAAGCGAAGCGGACCAATGGTTTTCAGCTATGGCAGAGAAACATGATTTTAAATATGAATCCACAAATGACTGGAATTATCTTAATACGGAGAATCTGTCAGGGTATGATGTAGTAGTTTTTCTGGATTCCCGTCCAGACTCTGCCCTGCCAAGAGCTGCATTTCAGAAGTATATGGAGAATGGTGGTGCCTGGATGGGATTTCATTTTGCGGCCTTTGCATTGACTCCAAGTGATTATCCACAGAACTGGGACTGGTACCATAACCAGTTTCTTGGATCGGGACAGTACAAGAGTAATACCTGGCGACCGACATCTGCATTTCTAAGTGTGGAAAACAAAAAACATCCTGCTACGAAGTATCTGCCTGAAATTTTCAAAGCTTCCCCAAATGAATGGTACAGGTGGGAGAAAGACCTGAGAACGAATCCTGATATTGAAATACTGATATCCATCGACTCAACAAGTTTCCCACTTGGTACCGGACCAAAGCTTCATGAAATATGGCACAGCGGATATTATCCGGTTGTGTGGACCAACAGGAACTTTAAAATGCTGTATCTGAACATGGGCCACAATGATATTGATTATGAGAATAAAACAAACAAGGACCTGTCGAAGACATTTGACAATGAGATCCAGAACAGGTTGATCATTGATGGATTATTCTGGCTTGGCAAAGGTGGAAATAGTGAAAATTGATTTGGTAATATGAAAACTTCATGACTAACAGAAAGTACTTTTTGATCATTGGATTAGTTCTGTTTTTGCAGCTTACCTGTTTTAATCAATTGGTATCACAGGAAGAAAACTGGACCCATTTCAGGGGCAGCAGTCTGAGTGGAATAGCAAATATGGAAAGAGCTCCTGTTAAATGGGGGGAGGGGACCGGCTTTAAGTGGAAAACTGATATTCATGGTAAAGGCTGGTCGTCGCCGGTTGTATCCGGTAACCAGATATGGATAACCACAGCTACTGATAATGGCAGTGATCTGTATGCCGTATGCGTGGATTATTTATCAGGGAAAGTAATTTATGATATCAAGGTATTCTCGCCTTCACAGGTATCGGGTAAGCATTCGCTGAACAGCTATGCTACACCCACTCCATGTATCGAAAAAGGTTTTGTATATGTTCATTATGGCAGCCTGGGAACAGCTTGTATAAATACTTCAGACGGTTCAATAGTATGGAAGCGGACAGATCTCAAATGCGACCATATTCAGGGCCCGGCATCTTCGCCTGTTTTGTACCGGAACCTGGTTATTCTTCATTATGAGGGAACCGATGTGCGGTTTATTGTTGCTTTGAATAAGCAAACCGGCAAAACTGTCTGGAAAACCGACAGACCGGCCGGGCCATATAAAACTATTCCTGAAATAGGATCAAAAGCTTATATAACGCCTTTAATCCTGAATGTTAGAGGTCGCGACATGCTGATTTCTAATGGTTCAGCAGTTTGTATTGCATATAATCCGGAAAACGGAAATGAGATCTGGCGTATCGTCAGAGGGGCCGAATCGACAATTGCTATGCCGTTCAGTGAGAAAGGTGTGGTGTTTTTCTATACAGGTTTTATGGTTGACAGTGACGGAAGTAAATTTTCAGAACTGCTGGCAGTAAATCCCGATGGGGAAGGGGATATTACAAGCACTAATATTCTCTGGAGAAAAAGGAGCCCTCAGCTTCAGTTGCTTACACCCGTTGTTAAAGATGGATTAATATATACCGTCGACAGTGAAAATAATATGTTGTGCATAGATGCCCTGACAGGAAAGGATATATGGAGGACAAAGAAAAGGGGAAATTTCAACGCCTCTCCGGTCTATGCAGCAGGCAACATCTACTTTTTTTCAGTTAAAGGTGAAACGGAAATTATCAGATCCGGACGTAAGCTGGAAGTAGTTACCCGGACCATCGTAAACGATCAGATCTGGGCAACTCCGGCCTTTCTAAGAAATTCCATAATACTTAGAACAGATAAATACCTGGGCAGGATAGACTGAAAACTCAACTTTCAGCCACTTTACAGAGCCACATATATCCTGGCGCCCATTGCCTTGAGCCCTTCACACTCAAATTCCGCTAAGATCAACATTTTCAAATGTGAGAGACGGAATTCTCAGTGATTGATTTTCATCAGGATCGTTTCCAAGTTCAACCAGGTTAAACCAGAAATTATTCATATTACCGGAAATATTCATCTCGTTTACCGGGTGAACAATCTGTCCGTCCTTAATGAGGAAACCTTCAAATCCATAAGAAAAATCACCTGTCGATCCGTTACAATTACCACCGATGAATCCTGTTATAAAGATTCCGTTTTTCAGCGATCTTATCATCTCATCGATATTTCGGCTGCCAGTAGAGAAAACACTATTTGATGAGCTTCCGGAAGTTGGCTTCATTCCAAGTTTCTTTCCATAGTAATCATCAATATAATAGTTTTTCAGAATCCCTTTTTCGATAATTGGCCTCCTTACAGCTGCAAAGCCCTCATTATCAAATAATCTTGAACCAACACCCGATTTTATCAGGGGATCATCATAAACTGTAAGTAATGAAGATGTTACTGGTTTGTTTTCCTTTCCGATAAGAAATGATTGCTTCTGGTAAATGCTTGAACCGGAAAGAGCGTCATAGATTGGGCTGGCAATTCTTCCGGCCACCCTGTTCTCAATAATGACCGTATATTTGCCTGAAGCCACTTTTTTTGGATCAATCTTTTTTAAAGTTCTTTCAAGCGCTTTTTCTCCAATGCCGGTCGTCTTTAGTTTATCGAGGAACAGCGAATTTTCAAACCAGTAATCTGAAGGACGGCCGGTATCACTTTTCACCGACACGGTGACATACATTCCAATATTGCTGCCTTTTGAATCACCTCTGAAACCATTACTTGTCACTTTAACAGAGTTGGAAATGTTGTCGAAATAATAAGAACTGACTGAAATTATTCTTTCGTCTTTCTTATAGGCTTCATTCAGAGCCCGCATGGCAAGGTCTATCTTTGTCTTTGCTTCTATGGCATCAATCCGGGGATCATATACATTGAGATCCTGACCTTCTCCCTTATAATATAAATCAGGATCTGGCAGTGATCTGTATTCATCCTCGGCAAGGAACCTGGTGGCAGCAATGGCTTCATCTATGAACCTGAATAATTCTTCCTTCTTCATCCGGTTTGTTGAATGAGAAGAATATTTTTTATCAACATAAATACTTATGGATAGATTATTCTGATTTGACTCTTTGAGACTGTCAATCTTCTGGTCTCTTATTTCCAAGTTTGTGCTACGGTTTTCAAAAACAGATACCGCTGCTTGTTCTGCCCCGCTCTTAAGTGCATGCTCAACAACCAGGTCAGCCAGATTATATTTTTCGCTTGTATTCATAGTTATATTATTTCAGGTTTATCATGCATTTATTCCGCCAACGGTTAGTTTTCTTATTTTGACAGTGGGAATTCCCATCGAATTCGGCGCTCCCTGTCCATCCTTTCCGCAGGTCCAAAGACCATTATTTATTACCATATCATCAGCAACCATAACTATATCGGCAAGTGCCTGCGGACCATTACCGATTATATTGAAATCCTTAATCGGTTTGGTAAGTTTGCCATTTTCAATCAGATATCCGAATTTTACATAAAATGTAAAATCACCCTGTCCTATATTAACCTGTCCGTTGCTGAAACTATCAACATAAACACCATTTTTAACGCTGGCAATTATTTCATCTCTCTTATGAGGTCCGTTTTCCATGTAGGTACACCTCATTCTCGGGATTGGAATATTGCGAAAATCCTGCCTTCTCCCATTTCCTGTTGGTTTCACTTTGTAAAAGTTTGCGCTAATCCTGTCATGAAGATAACTTGCTAAAATTCCATTATCTACTATTACTGTTTTTTCTGAAGGATTACCCTCGTCGTCAAAATTCAGTGCTCCGCGCTTCCCATGTAAAGTTCCGTCATCAATTATTTTTACAAAGTCTTCGGCAACCTTCTTTCCCATTTTATCTGAGAAAATCGATAGATTTTTTCTATTAAAATCAGCTTCGAAGGCGTGACCAATTGCCTCATGCAGAAGTATGCCGGATTCGCCTGCCCCCATTACTACTTCCATTTCACCCGCCTTTGGCTTTGTTGCTGTGAATAACTGAGATGTTTTTGCAACAACTTCCTTTGAAAGTTCATCAACAAGATCATTAGTAAGGAATTCTGACCCCATCCTGTGAGAACGACCGACGAAAAAATTCTCAATCTGCCCGTTCTGTTCCATAATACAAACTCCATACATCATTACCATCGGCCTGTAATCCCAGGCCATAAGCCCTTCGGAATTGAAGAACAGAATATAAGATGTACCATCTCCCAGCACCGCATTAACCTTTGTTACCCGCTTATCCTGAGCGAATATGTTATCGTTCATTCGTTGAATAAATGGTATTTTATCCTTTACCGAAGCATTTTCCCATGAAGTTTTAACAGGATAGTAATTTGGCGAGATGTATTCGTTTATCCTGACAGGTGAAAATTTTGCAGAGCTGTCTGCAATATTGGCAGCGGTTCTGGCTGCTTTTAACATGGCATCGGGTGATAAATTTTCAGAGTAGGCATATCCAGTCTGATCTCCTTTCAAGACCCTTATGCCGACCCCGAAACCTATATTCGAATAAGCACTATTGACTTTGCCATCTTCAAGAGCGCTGTAGTTTTCGAGTGTATGTTCAAAATAAAGGTCAGCATAATCTGCTCCCTTTTCCATCGCAGCGAAAATCACTTTCTGCAACAGATCCTGTGTTACCTCAAAGTGGCTCAGATAACTTTCTGCATTGTCAGAAAGCTTGATCCTGTTGCATGAATAAATTAAAGGAGGGACAACAAGTGAACCGGCAGCTGTGATACCGCTGATTTTAATGAAGTCACGGCGGTTAAAACTCATAATTTTAAAGGTTTTAATTGTTTATTAAGAAGAATCATAAATTCTGCACAACTTTATTGAAAATGAAAGTTCCCTCAGATTCACCACCTGAGGCCTTATTTTTGAAACTGATAGTAAAGATGTTATTTGATTTATCAAATTTCCATATCTCTTTCGACGCAAAATCCTCGGCTCCATTGTCCCCGTAAAATGTGGTAACTGATTCAAGAATCAGAGATTCATCCTGTTCAGACCATGAAACTTTGGCTTTACGCGGCATTTCATATATTGTGATTTTATATTCCTTCCCGTCAAGGGTAAGGTTTTCTGTAAAAGGATACTGTTGTCCGTCTCCTCCCTCATATACCCTTTCTGTAAGCAAACTGTCTGCTTTAATCAGGATATTAATCCGGAGCAATGAAGGCGTGTATTCCAACAAGGTGGATTTATTAACATCCAGTTGCCATGTTCCGTTAAAATTAACTTTTTGACCTGTAACTGATAAAGTAGAAGCAAGAATTAAATTCATTAGGAAAACAAGAAATGCAATCTTTTTCATAGTTTTTGAAATTATGGTTTAATTATTCATGATAAATGCCGTTTTAAGTTGTCCGGAAAACAATTCGTCAAATTCTGATTACAACTGTCTTGTGGTAAGTCACTGGCCACAAGCTATATATAAAGTTAGTCCAATTATCACCAGGATATTTAGATAAAATACTCGTCAATCCCATCTTAAAGCCACGTTTGCTGGTTGATTTATTTTAGGAAATATTAATGTATTAAAGACGTCCGAAAAACAAGAATGTTACTAATTATATAAAAAAATGATTCAAATAATTCCATGTATTCTGTTCTTCAATACTAATTTGGTGATTATTAAATGAGTTTTGGTACGAATCTCATCTTTTTTGCACTCTTCGCCATCACTCAAAAACCTTAAAATTATCTTGCATCGAAGTGTAAAAATATAAAGATAAACAGGAAGAATAAATATTTCAGTATTATTATGTTGAAAATGAACACCACGGGGCTCAGGGCTCAGGGCACGGAGAAAACGGAGTACTGTGGTTAGGGTAAGAAGAGGAGAAGGGGAGGAGGGGAGAAATTTTGTACATTTGGCGGGGAACGCAAATTAACTGATCCATCTGCTATGAAAAGACCGGTTTTTACAATTATATTAATTTTATTC
>CAYPKL010000195.1:0-6771 GCA_964411285.1 uncultured Rikenellaceae bacterium | reverse complement strand
CAATGGTCAGAAAATAATTGCCGCGGCACAGCATGTTGCAAAAACAGAGGGATTGTACGCTGTTTACCTGAGTAATTTTCGCTGCGGGCCCGATTCCTTCATCTGGCATTATGTCACTGAGGAGCTTAAAGGAAAGCCCTTCCTTCATCTTGAGGTGGATGAACACTCTGCAGATGCCGGAATGGTGACACGCATTGAAGCCTTCCTTGACAGTCTGAAAGGATCAGAGCAAAATGAAAAAAAGGAGGTTACGGTCTTCAGACCGCACCATGGAGCCAGTGCTCCCCATGAAAACAGGATCCTCTACTTTCCGTACATGCACGACGGAGCCTATATGGTTGCTGCTGCAGCAAGAAGTGTTGGCATTCCTTCAGAAGTTCTCCCGAAACAGACTGATGAAGACATTGCTTTAGGCAGAAAATATACCTCTTCCAAGGAGTGCTTTCCCATGATCTGCACCACGGGAAGTTTTCTGAAAAAGCTTTTCGAACCAGGCGCCGATCCTTCAAAAATGAGCTTTTTCATGCCCGACCATAACGGCCCATGCCGCTTTGGCCAGTATAACCAGTTCCAAAGGATACTTTTTGACAGACTTGGATTCGGAGAAGCCGAGATACTGACTCCTTCCAACGACACTTCATATACGGATCTTGCCGGTAAAAACAGCCAGAAGTTCAGGATCAACGCCTGGAAAGGATTTGTCTCCTTTGATTATGTGAGGAAACTATACAGGGAAACAAAACCCTACGAAATCAATAAGGGGGAATCAGAGATCCTTTATAACAACTCATTGAAAAAAATTGAGCAATGCATCGAATCCAGTTCCGGGGGCCTTCATAAACTTCTTGTAAGTGTAGCTTCTGATTTCATGTCGCTTAAAGTCGATAAAAGCCACAGGAAACCTGTTGTCGCAATTCTGGGTGAGATATACATGCGCGATAATGCAGGATGCAACGGCAATATCGCCAATAAACTTGAAGATCTGGGTGTTGAAGTACTCATCGGACCCTTTTCCGAATGGATAACATATTCGACGCACCGGTATACTCGCGACAGCAAATGGAAAAATGACACAAAAGGAATAATCAAATCGAAGATCCAGAGTATAGGTCAGGAAGCTATTGTAAGCTATCTTCTCAATGGTATAAATAAATTCACCGATCATCAGAAAGATGTTACGCTTCATGAAATGCTAAGCCTCTGCAATACCTATGTCAATGAATTTTATGATGGTGATCCAGCTATAGCAATAGGATCGTCAGTAGCGCTTGCAAAGAAAGGAGTATCCGGAATCGCGGCCATCCTGCCATTTACCTGCATGCCCGGAACACTTATTGCCTCAGTGAGCGATTCCTTCAGGAAGGATCATAATAACATACCATTTATAAATATTGCATACGACGGTCAGGATTCTGTATCGCTTGAAACAAAACTTCAGGCTTTCGTTTACCAGGTAAAGGAATTTGCTGCTGCTAAAGAACCGGTTATTGTACCTTAAACCCCAGATCTTTAAGCTGATTCTTAGCCAAGTGATTTTCTCCCTTTAGCGTAATAGAGAAGGAAGGAAATTCTCTTCTGACCGGGTATTTTCCTCTTATCGTTTCAAATCTTGAGGGATCAAATCGCAGCTTCACATCATCTTCAATTATGTTGTAGGTATGGAAAACAGCTTTTCTGACGATCTCTTCGTTGCTCCTCCCATTGCAAACAATGTCAAATTCCGGCAAAAGCGGAAGTGGAATCTTATCTGGCGACCATCCATTAAGCGGGAAACCGAAGAACCTACTCAATTCCCTGACAATCATTGCGGTACCGTTTGCCTTTCCATCAGTGGAGTAACCGGCTATATGAGGCGTGGCAAGAAATGACATGTGCATCAAAGGGATATCGAGTTCCGGCTCATTCTCCCATACATCAATCACAATACCTGAAAGATTCTCATGAGTAACTACATCTTTCAGAACTTCAGTATCGACCACCTCTCCCCTGGAAGTATTGATCAGCCAGGCTCCTTTTTTGATCATTCCTAATACATTTTTATCAAACAAATGTCTGGTTTTATCCTGGCCATGTAGAATAAGCGGAACATGAAGTGTAATTATATCCGATTCAGTTAAAATTCTTTCGAGGCTGGTGAATTGGGTGTCCTTTTCTTTTCTTGATCTGGGGGGATCATTAAGAAGGACTTTCATACCCATTGTCTTTGCAAATTTTTCGACTTTTGAACCCACATGCCCTACCCCAACAATACCGAGAGTTTTATCGCTCAGATTAAATTCATTCTCACCTGCAATCCTTAATAGAGCTGCTGAAACATACTGCTGGACTGAAAATGAGTTGCAGCCTGGAGCATTAATCCACCTGATTTCTCTTTTATTGCAGAAATCAGTATCAATATGATCGAAGCCAATAGTTGCGGTACCTATAAATTTTACCGGAGTACCCGAAAGAAGTTCTTCATTGCAGGATGTCCTGGTCCGAACAAGTAAAGCATCTGCCTTAACAGCGACTTCCCTTGTAATCTGTTTACCGGGTAAATAAGTAAGATTGGCATACGGCTCAAGGACACCTTTTAAAAACGGTATATTATCATCTGCCACTATCCTGACCATCATTATTAATTTTACGGTGAAAGATAATAATTTTTAGTGCGTCAATAAATTAATGAATAAAAGATCTTCTGATATACAATCAATTAAATTTGGTATTATTTTTGAGAACTAATCCATTAAAATATTAATATCTGATTATCTAATTATTTGTATTTTTACCAGACAAACATAATACAGTTGCTAAAATTACTGTCATGAAACCCACATGTATACTACCACAAAAACTTACAATATTAACCTTATCAACATGTGGGTTACCCCGCTAAGGCGGGGCAGGCTATCATTCCATTAAAATCAAAATTATATAATGATGAAATCAAAATTTACCCTTGCTTTGTTACTGCTGGTTCCATTTATTGGAATACGGGCACAAAAACCAATCGAAGTACTGGAAGACAGTATTAAGGTTGGCAATAGCCTTCTGCCTGCCATATCAGTCACAATACCTGAAGCAGACTATGATAGAACCTTAAAACTTTGGATTAAGGAATTACAATCAGGTACAAAATCAAAAGTAATAACTGAAAATGGAGAAATGTCGGTTTTCGGCGCTAAGATTAAAGATATCAGCCCTAATCCGGTTAATGTTTTCAGCAGATTAAATAAGCTTGATTCTATGCTTCAGCTGATCGTATCATTTGAACTTAAAAAAGACTTATACATTGAAAGAAATGCAGTGGAGGCTGACTTTGTAAAGGCATCTACCTGGCTCAAGGAGTTTTCAAAAGCCCGGTATATTGATATTGCAAAAGATGAGGCAGATGCTGAGGGAAAGAAACTCCGGAGCCTTGAGAAGGAACTTTCATCGCTCGAGAATGAGAAATCACGGATGCAAAAATCCATTCAATCGGACAAAAGCGCTATACTCAGTGCAAAAGAGAATATAACTATTCAGAATAATGAGCTGAGCATGGTTTCTGGTGCACTGGTAGAACAGAACAGTCAGTTAAGCACAATGGAAGAAAGTCCTGCAAAAAAGGAAAAAGAAGCAGCTATTAAAGATTTGGAAAAGAGGAAAAAGAAAGCGTTAAATTCAATTGAGTCTTCCGAAAACAAGATAAACAGATCGACTTCTGAAATTGATAAGGCTGAAGCTGATATTCCACGGAATGAAAAAATGCAGGAAAAAGTAAAAGAGCAGATCGAACTGCAGAAAGCTGTTTATAATAAATTTGAAGATAAGCTAAAAAAGATTAAATCATACTGATTAATAATTTGTTACACCTGTAAAGAGAGTGCTGGTCCGAAATTTCAGGTTTGTCCTGGTTTGTTTAATTCTGTTTCTGTACAGTACACCTGTAATCTTCCCGCAGCCCTCTGTCAGAGCTGTTTTTACAGATAATCCGCCTGTTATAGATGGTTTTGTTAATGACACGGTTTGGAAAAATGGGGGTGTTGTTGATAAGCTGTTTCAGAGAGAGCCCAGGACCGGAGAAGAGGTTTCCGAAAAAACTGAATTCTATTTTCTGTTTAACCAGGATAACTTTTACATAGGTATACGTTGCTTTGACAGTCCGGAAAGGATTACAGCAAAAGAACTGGCCTGGGATGCAGACCTGGGTAATGACGACAGGGCACAGGTTATTTTCGATACTTACCTTGACGGTCGAAACGGGTATTGGTTCCAGATCGGTCCCAGGGGAAGTATAGGTGATGCTCTGATAAGCGAGAACGGGAAGGACTTTAATAAATCGTGGGATGGTATATGGGATGGTAAAGCAAAAATTACCGATAATGGCTGGGAGGCTGAAATGATTATTCCATTTAAAACCCTGGGATTTAAAAAAGGGCAGGAAACCTGGGGACTAAAGCTAATAAGGCATATTAAACGTAAATCAGAATCATCATATTGGCCTGCAACATCCCTGAACGCCGATAAATTCCAGATCTCCGATGCCGGCAGAATTGAGGGGATAACAAATATTACCCAGGGACTGGGATTGGATATAGTTCCTTATCTGACCGGAGGGATAAGCAAAAAACAGGATGCATACTCCAAACCTGTTTTTAATGGAGGATTAGATGCTTTTTACCAGATAACGCCTTCCATTAAAGCAGCTGTCACAGTTAACACAGATTTTGCCCAGACTGAGGTTGATGAAAAACAAATCAATCTGACACGGTTCAGCCTTTACTTTCCTGAAAAACGGGATTTTTTCCTGGACGGATCAAACTACTTCACATTTGGAATTAATGGAGATCGTGAAAATCCACACTCCACTCTTATGATCCCTTTCTTTTCAAGACGACTTGGCCTTGATACTGAGGGTAATCCCATTCCGATAATTTATGGCGGTAAATTTACAGGAAAAGCAGGTAACTGGAATTTTGGTTTGCTGCATATTAAAGACGATAATGAATGGGAAAACTCCGGATTCAGTGCAGGCAGGATTTCAAGAAATTTCGGAAAACAATCGTCAATCGGAATTATCGGAACTAACGGTAATGCTTTTTCTGAAGACATTAATTCATTGGCCGGAATCGATCTGCGACTGGCAAGTTCAAAAATTTCCGGAAACAAAATCCTTGTCGGGAACCTATATGGAGTCAAATCATTTACAAAGGGTGTCAGCGGTGATGATTTATCATTCGGGACGGAGATCAATTACCCTAATGATCTTTTTAATTTCAGAATAGGCTATCTGCAGATTGGCAACAATTTCCTTCCCGGATTAGGTTTTTTACCCAGAAAAAACATACATGATTTTTATGGTGGATTAGGTATTGGCCCAAGGCCTGATAACTCTGCCATCCTGCAGGTAAAGTCAGGTATTAAGTATGCCCTTATTTACGAATTGAACAGCGGTGATCTGCTTAGTTCACAGGTTGACTTTAATATAACTGACATTATTTTTCTTAGCGGGGATATCATTTCTCTGGCATCCCAATACTCTTATGAATTTCTTAATAAAGATTTTACACTATTTACAAGCCACACAATTCCTGCAGGTAATTACGATTTCTGGAGGCATTCTCTCCAGGTTACCACGGCAAAAAGAAGGGAACTATGGGTTTTATCCAAATTTGCGACCGGCTCATTCTATTCAGGAAAACGGACTGATCTTTTATTACAGGCAGGTTATAAAATTATTGTCCCCATATATTTCGGTATTGAGTCAGACCGGAAATGGGTGAGTCTGCCTGATGGAGATTTCGTTGCTCAGATTTACAGGCTCAATCTCAATTTTCTATTCAGCCCCAGCCTTTCATGGTATAATTTTGTTCAATACGAGAACCAATCCAAAACTGCCGGATGGCAGTCGAGGTTCCAGTGGATCATAAAACCTGGCAGGGAAATTTTCCTTACATTTAATTCGCCATTGATTGATCCTATGGAAAGGTTCCAGCCTGAGATTTATGAGGCCAGGATCAAAGTCAAATATACAATCAGATTTTAAAGATTGGGATATTCTCACTAAAAGCCAATGAGCTAATCCACTATCAGTGTTCAGACGGAGCTATTCTATTATTGTCATTTCATTTAGCAGATACCCTGCACCTGCGAACTTATCTATAATGAACAGAGCATATCGTATATCGAGGCTTATATTACGGCTCTGATCAGGATTATAGGCCATGTCGCTTGCAACACCTTCCCAGGCCCTGTCGAAATTGACTCCGATAAGATGACCTTCCGCATTTATTACCGGGCTTCCTGAATTACCACCCGTAGTATGGTTATTTGCAATAAAGCATACATTGAGCTCTCCACCTTGTCCGTAACGACCAAAGTCATTGCTGTTATACAATTCTTTTAATTTGGCAGGGACATCATAGTCATAAATTTCCGGATTGTCTTTTTCAATGATCCCTTTAAGTTTAGTAACCGGTTTAAAATAAACGGCATCCCTGGGGTAATATCCCATTATTTGACCAAATGCGATTCTGAGAGTCGAATTTGCATCGGGATATAAGACCTTATCTTCATGATAATCCATTTGCGCTTTCATGTAAATCCTGTTAAGGCGCTGTAATTCAGAATTTAATCTGGCAAACCCAGGCCTGACTTTTTTTGAAATGATATCTGAATAGTCAGTGGAAAGAATATAAAAAGGGTCCTTTTTAAGCCTTTTTAATGAAGATTTATTGAATCCGGTTACAAAAGCCTTATATTTTGATTCCTGAGTAAAAACTGATTGTTTATACAATTTCTCAGCTA
>CAYPKL010000194.1:0-3189 GCA_964411285.1 uncultured Rikenellaceae bacterium | reverse complement strand
TTGTGGGCAACACTAAAGATTCATTATTCATCACTATGACTGTTCCCAATGGATTTGAAAGTAAAAGTGAAAATCTTAAGATATACATAGGAAGCACAATATTTGCTGACAGGCCATCTGCGGGAAATCTATTACCTTATAAATGGACAATTGCTTCCGGAGAAACAATTGTTAACATTGGATTTTCTCTGGCGGAACTTGATCTTGCATGCAATGCTGCATTTTATATTGTTATCCATGGCGATGTTCCAGGTGGAACCGCATTTGGTGGAGATGTTGCAGGACCAGGAAGCGCCTGGTGGTTCTATATAAATTTTACACCAAAATGCTGTGAACCGCCAACTCCGCCTGAATGTTCAATAGGTGCAAACACTGTTGTTACAGATGTTAAATGTTTCGGTTTATCAACCGGCGCTATCAATCTGACAATATTAAACGGGCTGGCTCCTTACTCAATTTTATGGAGCAATCAGGCAACAGGTGAAGATTTATCAGGAATCCCTGCCGGCACCTATTCTGTTAGCGTTACTGACGCCAACAAGTGTGTTGTCAGTGTAACCGGTATAATAGTGAATCAGCCTGCAGCTGCAATCTCAGCAACTACTGCAGTAACAGATATTTCAACTTTTGGCGCTGCTGATGGTGCTATTGATCTGATAGTAACGGGTGGCACAGGTCCGTACACCTTCTTATGGGATAATGGGAAGACTACTGAAGATTTAAGTGCATTAAGCCCAGGTACCTATAAAGTTACTGTTAAGGATGCAAATGGCTGTGAAACAACCGCTTCAGCAATTCTCAACGAAATAAAATGTGATTTGAGTGCATCCGCAATAACAACCAATATTTCAGTTTTTGGTGCTAATGACGGGAAAATTGATGTTACAGTTTCGGGAGGTTCCGGTTCTTACACCTTCCTTTGGAATAATGGAGCTGTTACTGAAGATATTTCAGGATTAGCTGCCGGAACATATACTCTTAAAATAACTGATGCAAAAGGATGTAACGAAACGGTTACAGGTGTTGTTACTGAAGGGCCGAAACCAAAAGGTTTTAACGCTTTTGCACGTAAGACCTTTGAACCAATGGTACATTGTTTCATGAAGCTGGATATGGATAAAAACGGAAGTCCTGACTTTACCGGCTGGGGATGGACAAATGGCGCATTACCTGAAGCTGAAGGTTTCACTTCAAGATATGAGCTTTTCATCAATGCAGGCAGCTGTGACATAGTAAACGCTACGAAAGTCGGTGATATGGCATTTCAGTATTTTAATGGTAAAGTTACTGCAACCATTACATTACTTGCCGGTTATACTATGGACAAAACAAGCCTGTACATCGGTAATGATATGCTGCCAAAGGATGGCGGAGTATATACTATTGATCCTGCCAAATATCCGTACCAGCATAATCTGGGCGGAGCAACAACTGATACCTTTTCAGTTTCAGCTTCAGGCAGTATATATATAATTGCTTATGCACACATTATGGAGGGAAACGGAGACAACTAAGTTTAGTCAATATTTATGTGTCTATTCAAAGCCTGATATGAATTTGTTCTGAAGTTTTTGTCAGGAAACATTAAAGCCCTGTGATTGCGATAATTACAGGGCTTTTTCTTTTATTCCTGACGACTGTTATAAAGGACCTTTGTCTGCTTTCGTAAGTACGTTGATTTCTGCAGGTAAAATTCAATAACCAGATTCAACTTTCCTCTTCTATAGTTTTTATACTTCTTTTAATTTCCTCAAATTTCATTTTATCCATCCTTGCTCCTAAGATCTCAATTACTTTTCCGGCCATCAGCGAACCAATCAATCCACATTTCTCAAGGGATAATCCGGACGCGTATCCGTAAAGGAACCCTGATGCATAAAGGTCTCCGGCTCCAGTGGTATCTTTGCATTCAACCGGGAATGCGTCGATTTTAATTATTTCGTTCCCTTTTTTGAGGCGTGAACCATTGGCGCCTATTTTTAATATTATTACCTCGCTTGAATCTGAAAGAATAGAGAGATCATCTTCTGAAACCAATCCTTTGAATGCCTTAGCTTCCAATTCATTGGCAAAAAGTATATCAACATACTTACCTACAATTTTCTTAAATGAATCGAGGTGTGATTCAACCACATTGTAGCTTGCCAGATCGAGCGCCACCAGCATTTTGTTTTCCTTTGCGATAGTGCATGCTTTTTCAATAAGGGGCATATTACTTATCAGATATCCTTCAACATAAAGAATATCATAACCATTAAACAAAAAAGGGCTAAGATCACCGTGATCCAATTCAATGGCAGCGCCCAGGTGAGTTGCAAATGTTCGTTCAGAGTCAGGGCTGATTAGTGAGATGGCAGTTCCTGTAATTGAGTCTCTCCGTATTAAAAGGGTATTTACTCCGGCATTCTTCATATCTTTCTCAAAAAAATCTCCGGTTTCATCCCTGCCAATGGAACCAATAAAACCGGTATCGACCCCGAGCATTGCCAATCCGTGTATTGTATTTGCTGCAGAACCTCCTGAAGATCGTGTCTGCCTGCAGTGATTTGTGCCGGTTTTCACTTTTCCTGATTTTTTGCTGTCTACAAGCTGCATACTCCCTTTTGGCAATCCATATTTTGTCAGAATCTGATCATTATCGATAAGAGTCAGAATATCGACCAGTGCATTACCAATTCCAAGAATCCTCTTCATTGTAAAAAAATTTTTTAAAGATATTGCTTAATTGACTAAAAGCCCTTACTTTTGCCACGCAAAATATTACTGGTTATTTGATTTAATTCCTCTGTAGTTCAGTTGGTCAAGGCGGTCCCGGGTCACCGGGATTAATTTACGAGACGGCTGACAGACAAAAAAGGAAAAATATAATCCTCAGTAGCTCAGTTGGTTAGAGCGGCGGACTGTTAATCCGTAGGTCGTAAGTTCGAGTCTTACCTGGGGAGCCAAAGTAGACAAGAGGTTATTTTCAACCTCTTTTTTATTTTCAGACCCTTGTAACACCTTGGCAATCTTGAACAAAACTTGTATGGGTTCCGTAAAGGGGGTGGTTGCAACTCTCCCTTTTTCAAAAACGAGTTTTTCTGAAAAGATGCAACCCATAGCTGTACCAACATTGAATAATTAGATCTGGTTGAAACTGTGTCCACAGCCAAGGTCTTCACAATCGAGCCTTAGAACAAATAACGTCTC
>CAYPKL010000193.1:0-11046 GCA_964411285.1 uncultured Rikenellaceae bacterium | reverse complement strand
GAGGTTAATCTGATAATGCAGGTGAGGTCCTGTGGATGTTCCGGTACTTCCCGTAAGTGCGATAAGGTCCCCACGTTTAACATTCATTCCGTTAGTTACCTTAATATTGCTGAGATGCCCATAAGTTGACTGATAGCCATAACCATGGTCGACGATTATGCAATTCCCGAGACCGCCCTTCCACCCGGCATCAATTACCCTTCCCGATCCTGTTGCAAAAACATCGGTTCCATACGGTGTACTGAAATCCTGACCATGGTGCCATTGTGGCGTGCCAAGCACAGGATGCACCTCCCTGAATTTAACTCCGTCACCCAGCCTGTAGGCAACATTTACAGGACTTATCATGGGAAGGTATTCCATTTCTCGCTTCCATTCGTCTTTTCTCTCTTCAATAGCTTTAAACGACTCGAATTGCATTGTGCTTCTGTTCCTCAGTTCATCAACCCTCTGGGCATAAGAAATCATCAGCCGAGTATTATCATAACCTTCAAGCTCCTCAAACTTGTAAATACCACCAAATCCCATCAATTTTATAGTTAAGGGAATAGAATCCATATCAAGTATCGGCCTGTAGCGCAAACCGTCAGATAACTGGAGATCATCAAGGGTCCTTTCAGAATTATCAATTTCCCTGCTCATGAGTGAATATCTGAACTTAAGATCTTCAATAGTCTGAGCGAGTAATTTTTCTTCAGGTGAACCAAAAATGTTAACAAAGATGGAGTAGTATAAGATCGTTACAAGAATTGAGCCGGAAATCCAAAGGGAAAGTCGTATAAGCCTGTTCTTCCAGGGTAGTTTTACCCTCTTGAACTGCAAATCGTGTAAGTCAAGAAAATATTTGTGTTTAGACATTCGTGACTATACTTTACTTTATTCTATTTTCCCCGAGCAGACATCAAATCTAAGACAAAAAAACTAATTTTACAAACTCTAAATCTAGCACTTTATTGTATTAAAAAATGTTAATTCCATTAAAATCTGACAAATTAAGAGAGCTTTTCTTCAATTTTTTCAGCTCCAGAGGGCACACAATAATTCCTTCAGCCCCAATGGTCATCAAGAATGATCCTACTCTCATGTTCACAAATGCGGGTATGAATCAGTTCAAAGATATATTCCTTGGAAATCAATTGCCTGTAAGTAAAAGAGTTGCAAATTCCCAGAAGTGCCTTAGAGTCTCCGGAAAACACAACGATCTTGAGGAGGTGGGACACGACACTTATCATCATACAATGTTCGAAATGCTGGGCAACTGGTCATTCGGTGATTATTTTAAAACAGAGGCAATTAAATGGGGTTGGGAATTCCTGACCAGGGAGCTCGGTATTCCCGAGGACAGGATATATGCAACTGTATATGAAGGAGATAAAATAGAAAATATTCCGGGTGACGATGAAGCTTTTGAATGCTGGAAAAATTGTTTTACAAATCCTGAAGGCAGAATAATCAAGGGGTCAAAAAAAGATAATTTCTGGGAGATGGGAGATACAGGTCCCTGTGGACCCTGCTCCGAAATCCATGTTGATATAAGGGATGATGCCGAAAGAAAGGGAGTACCCGGGTCTGAGCTGGTAAATAAAGGACATCCTCAGGTTATTGAGATCTGGAATCTCGTTTTTATACAGTATAACAGACGAACTGACGGAAAACTTGAACAGCTACCTGAAAAACACATAGATACAGGTATGGGATTTGAAAGGCTCTGTATGGTCGTACAGGGGAAAAAATCAAATTATGACACCGATATTTTTCAGTCGCTTATAAAAAGCATATCATCAATAACTGGTAAACATTACGGCGTGAACGAAGCCGGGGATACCGCCCTGAGAGTCGTTGCCGACCATTTAAGAGCAATAGCGTTTTCAATAGCCGACGGCCAGCTGCCATCAAACAATAAGGCAGGCTATGTAATAAGAAGGATACTCAGGCGGGCAGTGAGATACGGTTATAACAGCCTGGGTACTGAAGAGCCTTTCATGTACAGGCTGGTACCTGTGCTTGCAGAAGCGATGGGTGCGACTTATCCTGAATTAATCGCCGGAAAAGATCAGATTGCAAAAATAATTTTTGAAGAGGAGACTTCCTTCCTGAAAACACTTGGAAAAGGATTAAAGATGATTGATAAGATGATCGGTGATCTGAGAAATGAGAACATGCATATTTTACCCGGAAAAGTTGCCTTTGAACTTTACGATACTTTCGGCTTTCCGGTTGATCTCACCCAGCTGATACTTAAAGAAAATAACATGGAACTTGATACAATGGGATTCGAGCATGAAATGAAAAATCAGAAGGATAGATCGAGGGAGGACGCACTGACAGAAGCCGGCGACTGGACCATCCTCAGGGAAATTGAAACTACAATATTTACCGGATATGATAAAACTGAAGATGAGATTCTGATAACAAAATACCGTAAGATCAGATCTAAAGGCAAAGAGAGCCTGCAGATGGTCTTCAACAAAACTCCCTTCTATGCCGAATCAGGCGGCCAGGCAGGTGATACCGGTTATATTGAATCAGATAAGGAGAAGATAAAAATAACTGATACATTAAAGGAAAATAACCTTATAATTCACATAAGCGGCGATAAAATCTCTGATCCTGAGGCCGGGTTCCATGCCTCGGTAGATTTTCAGAAACGGATGATGACTGCAGCCAATCATTCTGCCACGCATTTAATACATTTTGCGTTAAGGGCAGTCCTTGGAAAGCATGTTGAGCAAAAGGGATCACTTGTGACGTCTGACCGCTTAAGGTTCGACTTCAGCCACTTCTCCAGGCCGGCAAAAGAGGAGCTGCTCAAAGTTGAGATGATGGTGAACAAAATGGTCAGGGAAAGCATAAATCTCAAAGTAACTGATGGCTTGACAATGGATCAGGCCAGGGCAACGGGTGCTATGGCTCTGTTCGGAGAAAAATACGGAGATACGGTAAGAGTTGTCGAATTCGGAGAGTCGGTAGAACTTTGCGGCGGCACCCATATAAGTAACACCGGTAATATTGGCATGGTAAAAATAATCTCCGAGGGAGCAATCGCATCAGGGATCCGGAGGCTTGAAGCAGTTACCGGATTAAGAGCTGAAGAATATATAAACGAAAGAATAAGTTCTGTTGATGAAATCGCTTCTGTTCTTAAAAGTACCGGAAATGTAAAAGAGAGTGTTGAAAAGCTGATAGCTGAAAATTCCTATCTGAAGAAGAGCATCGAAAAATATCAGCTGCAATCTGCACTTAATCAGGCAACTGAACTGGAGAAAAAATCGTTGGCTATAGGTGAAATAAAATATTTTTCCGGCATGATCGAAGCCGAATCATCCGACCAACTTAAAACGATTGCATATCAACTTCGGAAGAAAAATAAAAACAGCATAGTTATCCTTGGTGCAGAAATTACCGGCAAGGCAAATTTACTCGTGATGGCTGATGATTCACTGGTGAAGGAAAAGAACATCAATGCTGTTGCAATTATAAAGGAAATAGCAGGGGAGATCAGAGGAGGAGGTGGCGGACAGCCTTTCCTCGCAACAGCCGGAGGTAATAATCCATCAGGAATTCCAGCGGCTCTTCAAAAAGCTGAGGAATATATCCGTAAAATATTTTTTGATTCCTGATCCAACCAGTTTACAGCACCTTTGCCAGACTGAATTAAGCAGTATTATAAGCAGTATTATAAGTGGTATTATAAGTGATATTATAAGTGTTATTTCCGGTACCTGGTTTGAATCTACCCTGCGCTAATTTTAATTTAGTACTTTCCCGGCGCTATTATTTTAGTATTTTTGGAGTTTCAAGGGAGCATGAAAAAAATAATTCGGATAATATCATATTCGGCGATCTGGGGGGTTGCGGCACTTATATACTCATGCGCCCCTGAGGCATGTCTTGAAGAGACCGGATCTTTTCTTAATGCTTCACTTTACAATAATACTTCAAAGAAAAAGGAATCACCCGATAGTCTTACTATTTACGGGCTTAACCTTGAGACGAATAAAATATATGATAAAACAGCAGGAGTGCAGCCCGCCCTTCTCCCACTGAATCAGTCAGCAAATAATTGTTCTTTCATCATCAGGATCAACGGAATTACCGATACAATAACTTTCAATTATACCAGTCGTCCGCACCTTGTTTCCAAAGAGTGCGGTTATGCAATTTTTCATAATTTAATTGATACCCCTTTTTATACGAAGAATGCCATTGACTATATTTATACTGCCAGCAGAAACGTAACAAATGTAAATGAGGAGAACATTCGCATCTTTTATTAGTCTTCTGGCGCTTCTTGCGACATCTGTTGTCAACGCTCAGGATACAATTGACTTCCCTCTGAAGGTAAGGGCGGGTATTGATATTTCCGGTCCGGTCATTTATTATACCGATAAAAGCAATCTCAGTATCGAAGGATTCTTTTCCCTCGACAGGAATGAAAAAATGTCATACGTTCTTGAAGGCGGCTATCTTAAATATAAATATTCCCAGTATAACTATAACTATCTGAGCAGCGGCATTTTTCTTAAGGCTGGAACGGACTTTAACCTGCTGAAACCTGAAATGTCAGCGGGCAAGTACTGGGCAGGAATTGGTTTGCGTTACGGACTCAGCATTTTCAATTCTGAAACCCCCTCACTGGAAACCCAGAATTATTGGGGCTCATCAATAATTTCTTTGCCCAGGCGTTCAAGTACCGGCCACTTTCTTGAGGTCGCCCCGGGAGTAAGAACTGAATTATTTAAGAATTTAAGTATAGGGTGGTCAATAAGGTTGAGGCTTCTCATTTCAGGAGGAGGAGGGAAAGATCTCCGGCCGATTTATTTTCCCGGATTTGGCAACAGCGGTAAAACAGTAAATACCGGTGTAAATTACTATATCATCTGGAGTATCCCATTTAAGACAAAAAGGGTAATTACAATACCTGAAGTTGAGGAGGAGGAGGAACTTGAAGATGCCGGAATGCCTGAATCGGGGTTTCAGCAATAAGCCCATCGGATGCTGGCAGGCTTCAGGATAAATTTATATCCTGTTAAGCCTGACTGAACCTGAAATATCTGTATCGCTTAAATCCTTTGCAGTTCACCGCCTTTTCGGCTGAATATCAGCAGCCCCATAAATACGAGAAATCCATTAACCAGAAGAATCTCCCAACCGAACTTATAGCCGAAGAATAATTGTTCGGAAAACATGCTGATAAAGTAGCAGATAACCGGGCATAAAATTGCTATCACGGGAGTTGCATTGTCCTTCACCTTCCTTGTTGTAAACAGTCCGAATGTAAAAAGTCCAAGCAGCGGACCATATGTATAGCCGGCAATTGTAAAAAGCTTATCTATCACAGCCTCGTCATTCAATGCTTTGAAAATAAGAATGCATATCAGGAATATAACAGCCATGATAAAATGAATAGAGTACCTGATCTTTGCCGAGGCTGATTCAGAGAGATTTTTTCGCCTGTCGAGTCTGAGGAAATCGATGCTTACAGATGTCGTAAGCGCTGTAAGAGCGCCTCCCAGACTTGGGAATGATGCAGAGATAAGACCGATCAGAAAGACAACTCCGGCAACCGTACCCAGATATTTGAAAGCAACTGTTGGGAACAGCTCATCCGTCGCGGTAACTGAAATCCCTTTAGCCTGCCCGTAAATTAACAACAATGCTCCCAGAACAAGAAACAGCAGATTAACGAAAACAATAATTACGCTGAAGAAGTACATGTTTTTCTGGGCGTCTTTAATATTGGGACAGCTGAGATTCTTCTGCATCATCTCCTGGTCAAGACCTGTCATAACAACTGTGAGGAACATTCCGCTGAAGAACTGTTTTATAAAATATCTTTCATTATGCCAGTCGGTTATAAACATCTTCGACATAGGACTTTCGTTGATATCCGAAAAAAGCTTTGAAAGGGGAATTCCAAGATCCCGGCTGATGTAAAACACTGAAAGTATCACCGCAAGAAGCATAAAAGTAGTCTGGAGGGTATCGGTCCAGACAATAGTCTTTATCCCTCCCTTCATGGTGTACATTATTACAAGCAGCATAAAAACAGATACATTGACCCAAAAGGGTATATTCCAGGCGTCAAAAACGAAAATCTGTAAAACATTGATGACCAAAAATGTACGCAGAGAAGCGCCCAGAACTCTCGAAATTATAAAGAAACCTGCTCCTGTCTTGTAAGACCAGAATCCAAACCGTTGTTCCAGATAGGTATATATTGATGTAAGCTTCAATCTGTAATAAAGGGGAAGCAGTACAAGAGCTATAATAATATACCCCACAAAATAGCCAAAGACTACAACCATGTAACTGAACTGGGTATCCTTTACCCATCCCGGAACCGACATAAAGGTAACACCCGATAAAGATGCTCCTATCATCCCGTAAGCCACTACAAACCATGGTGACTTTTTATTTCCGATATAATATGATTGGTTATCCGATTTACGTATGGTTATCCATGTAACCGTGAAGAGTATTAGGATGTAAACCACAAAAATGCAAAGGATGAGGGCAGGTGTCATATTGTAAAAAATTATTTACAAGGATAACAAAAAGTTGTCAGGGAAAAAATATCAAACATCTTTAGTTTTAAAGGTTATATTAAATTATTTTTGCTTAAATTCCTTTTAAATGAGTTTTTCAGAATTTCCATCAAGACTGCTTGAAAACGCTGTAAATGAATTTGCATCACTTCCCGGCATCGGAAGAAAAACTGCTTTCAGGCTTGTAATGAATCTTCTTAAAAGAGACTCGGGAGAGGTAAGAAGATTTGGCGAGAGTATTTTAAGGCTTCACCAGGAGATACATTACTGTAAAATATGCCACAGCATTTCAGACAGCGAAATATGTCTGATCTGCAACGACAATAAAAGGGACCATTCCCTTATCTGTGTTGTTGAAAACATACAGGATGTCATGGCTGTTGAAAATACAGGGCAATACAAGGGTATTTACCACGTGCTGGGGGGTATAATATCGCCTGTCGACGGTGTTGGACCTGCCGATCTTAAGATCGACTCTCTTGAGGAAAAAGTCAGATCGGGAGGTGTCAGGGAAATAATTCTGGCTCTGAGCACAACAATGGAAGGCGATACAACAAATTATTACCTTTATAAGAGACTGAATAAGTATAATGTTTACCTGACTACACTTGCGAGAGGAGTAGCAATAGGTGACGATCTGGAATATACAGATGAAATTACCCTCGGCCGGGCAATTACAAACAGAAATCCATATCAGCAATGATATCATCTGCCGGCTGGTTCCTTTCGAATCCGGAACGGAGTCCGCAGAGTGGCAGGTGTGATCTGCGCTCATATAGATGCCGGGTGATCATTTTACCTGCAATAACCGCAGTTCCGTTATTTCAGAAAAATCAAAACTTATTTGAGTCCTGATTGTTTATTGTGTATAAATTGAACTTAACTAACTATTACATCTCTGCTTCAGCCGTATTGAACGACAAAAGGTTTTATGGCCGGGACTGATAAGAGAATTATAAAATAAACCCGTTGTTATGACAAGGATGAAAATAGTTCTGCCCGCTATGGGAGAAGGAGTAATTGAGGCAACAATTAATAAATGGCTTGTAACCGTTGGAAGTCATGTTAATGAAGACGATCCTCTGGTGGAAGTTGCCACCGATAAAGTCGATTCGGAAGTTCCTGCCCCGGCAGCAGGGATTATTGTTGAAATTATTGCGCGGGAAGGAACTGTTGTCAGAATTGGTGAATCACTTGCACTTCTTGAGTCACAATCGGAAGCCACACCAGAGGAGTTAGCCGGGGTTGAGAAAGAGGTAGAAAGGATCCGTGAGACTATAAATGCGGTCAGGCAGGAAAAGAGTGTTGAAATAGAGGTGGCCCATGATATGAAAAGCAGGACGCCCTCAGGTAAGTTCCTTTCACCCCTGGTAAGGAATATAGCTGCAAAGGAAGGAATCAGCTACCAGAACCTCGATAATCTTAAAGGTACAGGAATGGATGGCAGAATAACCAAAGATGACATTTTTGGTCTTATTCAGGAAAGCAAAAAAAGGATCGCTGAAAAACAGGAAGACACAAAAGAATTAAAAGATAAGGAGAATGGGAAAAGGAACCTGTCAGAATCGGGAGATGAGAAAATAGAAATGGACAGGGTGAGAAAACTTATTGCCGAACATATGGTAATGTCAAAAAGGACCTCTCCCCATGTAACATCTTTCATAGATGCGGATGTAACACGCCTGGTAAACTGGAGAAATAAAATTAAAGAAGCCTTCCTTTCAAGGGAGGGCCAGAAACTAACACTGACTCCGATATTCATCGATGTTGCTGCCAGAGCACTTTATGAATATCCAATGGTAAATATTTCTGTTGAAGGTGACTATATTATTAAGAAGAAAAACATAAATATCGGGATGGCGACAGCCCTGCCTGACGGTAACCTGATTGTTCCGGTAATTAAAAACGCCAATGAAAAAAACCTTACCGGTCTTGCCAGAGCTGTAAATGACCTCGCGGAAAGAGGGAGAAACAACAGGCTCAGGCCTGATGACATCACTGGAGGAACATTTACAGTCACGAATTTCGGAAGCTACAATAACTTATCGGGCACCCCAATTATCAACCAGCCTCAGGCCGCAATACTTGGCACAGGTGCAGTCAGAAAGGTGCCGGCTGTTATTGAGACTCCCGATGGGGACGTAATTGCAATCCGTCAGATAATGATATTATCATTAAGTTATGACCATCGTGTTATAGACGGTGCACTTGCCGGCAAATTTCTGAACAAGGTCAGAGAGCTTCTGGAGAATTACCCTACGGAAAATTTGCTGCAGGAAACAATATGAACCGGTCTGCTCCGGAAAGACTCTTTTTAAGAGGCTGACATAACTTTTTATCCATTTAGTTTTAGAAATTGAATACAAAGCGGTCCGGTATGGTAATTTTTAATAATTTTGATTATTAAATTTAGCCGGGATGATAAAAAAGGCTCTGTTTCTAATAATTACATCTTCATTTTATTTATAATTATTTCTTCAGGAGAAAATTATAGATGCCCGGAAAAATTGTTATCTAAAATTATTATATTTGTTATGATGATAAAAATCAGGGCAGAAATAAATTGTGTTATTATACAGCTGTCGATGCTGGCTTTTTCTTCATTAGCTGTTTCAGCTCAGTCAAATTCCGAGAAGAAAAAGATTTTTGTCAAAGCAGAATCGTACAATCTTTTTGAAGAGTACGAACTGGCAAATCCTCTTTATCTTCTTCTGGACAAGCCGGATAATTTCAATATACGTTACAAGATCGGTAACTGTTATCTCAAAATTCAGGGAGAAAAAGAAAAAGCTGTCACATACCTTGAAGATGCTGTGAAGAATGCAAGTTACGATGCCAAAACATCATCTTTTAAAGAAAAACGAGCTCCACTTGATGCCTATTTTTCTCTGGCTAAAGCTTACATGATCAATAATGAGCTTGACAAAGCGCTTAATACATTTGATACATTCAAAAGTCTTGCCATTGAGACTGAATCAAAAGGAGGAATGAAAAACCTCATATTTGTCGACCAGGAGGTTCAGGCTGTTAAGAATGCCATGAGTAATATTGAGGCCCCATTCAAAATAAGCAAAAGGATCCTTACCTCAAGCTTCAGCCAGGGTTCGATCAATGAAAATCCGGCCGTCAGCTTTGACGGGAATACTATTGTTTACACCGAACGAAGAGGAAATGTAAACGCAATTATGTTCTCAAGGAATATTAATGATAAATGGCAGGTGCCCGTTGAAATTACTGAAAGTCTGGAAGCCGGTGAAGATTGTTCATCATGTTCCCTGAATAGCGACGGGACTCTGTTGTTTTTGTACAAGACTGATAATTTTGACGGGAATATCTATACCTCTCAATTTAAAAATGATAAATGGACCCCTATTAAGAAACTCAATAAAAACGTTAACACCAAGTTTTACGAATCTCATGCCTCAATCTCGGCAGATGGCAGGAAACTCTATTTCGCAAGTAACAGGGATGGAGGCACAGGCGGCCTTGATATTTACTGCACTGAACAGGATGCTTCAGGCGACTGGGGACCGGCGGTGAACCTTGGAACTTCAGTTAATACTCTTTACAATGAGGATACCCCGTTTATTACAGTGAATGACTCATTACTTTATTTCAACTCAGAGGGACATTCCGGCATGGGGGGATTTGACATTTACAGAAGTACAGGATACGGAACAAATTGGAATGCCCCCATGAATCTTGGTTCACCAATAAACACTACTGACGATGACAGGTTCTTTCAGCCCTTTAACAACGACCAGAATGGATTCTATTCAATGGTCACCGACTACAAAGAGAAAGATATCTTTTACATCACACTGACAAACCAGGGTCTTAACCGGGTCTTTGAGATCAGAGGAAACCTGAGTCTCCGGGACACTACTGTTGCCTACGATGAAAATTTTATTGTCACCCTTGTCAACAGAATTAATAATGACACCCTGCAGGTAAGCAATCCGGATGTAAAAACAGGTAATTATAATTTTATTGTCGCCCCGGGTAAGTTCAGGCTGATATATTCAGGCCCTCCCGGATATTATCCTCAGACTGTCGATACTTCAGTTGTTGCAGATAATCCTGAAAAAATTATTTCTCTCAAAGATGTTATACTCGAAAAATATCCATCCGGATCCAAAACCGCATATGAAAAGGTTGATCTTTCCCAGATTCCTGCAGTTGACTCAATCAATTCAGATATTCTCATAAAAGATCTCCGGGTATCTGATGTAACCGATGAAGATGCAGCCGACACAACAATATTATATTACACAGTTCAGGTAATGGCACTGTACAACCCTGTCGACATAACTTATTTCAAGTATGTTTCAGATATAAAAGTATATTACAATGAATTTGATCTGTTTTACAGATACTCCACAGGCATCTTCAATTCAAAAGCTGATGCTTATGCACACAGGGATAACCTTATCAGCAAAGGCTATGAAAATGATCTTTTTATTAAAAAAGTCTCAAAAATAACAGGGGAAAGGCCGGT
>CAYPKL010000192.1:0-2990 GCA_964411285.1 uncultured Rikenellaceae bacterium | reverse complement strand
ATTCCAGTAATCGCCTTTCCACTGGCAATAATAAAGATCCGACCCTCCAAAACCGGCCGGATTATCTGATGCAAAAAACAACCTTTTACCATCAGGAGAGATATAGGGAGTTGTAATGTTATAGTACTCATTATTAAATCTTAAATCTCTGGTTTTAACCCATTTATTATCTTCAATTACCGCACTGTAAATCCCCAATTTATTCCTGGGATTTGAATTTTCCTTTGCAGAACCTCCAGTTTTAATGTTCCTTGAAAAATAAATTGTATCTCCCCTCCTGCTAAATGACGATGGCCCATCGTTAAACTTGGTGGTCAGATTCTTTGAGAATATTCTGGCAACTCCCCAATCGCCCTGTTTTGGTATATCAATATAATTTATCTTCAAAAGTCTTTTGTTATCGGGAGTTAAATAGTTCATGAAAAGACTTTGGTTTCGATTTGAGCAAAAGACAAGTCCGCTCTGGTAGTAGACTGGAGAAAACTCGTCATATTTGTCAGAACTAAATTTGGAGAGTGATATTGTGTACGTCTCTGACTGTCCCATAACCAGGGACTGGAATAGAAATAATGCCAGGGTGAATGATAATAGTTTTCTTTTCATGATCAAAAATTAGAAGTTCAAAGGACTAATTGCTTCAATCTTGTACCGGAACTCGTATCTGAGCATAACCTCGTGTGAACCTGAACTGAAAGTACTTAATTTGTTAAGATCAAAATCATAAGTATAAGCAAATTTCAATTGATTGGTCAACTGAAACTGAACTAATCCGGTAACAGACCGGTTATTTCTGTAAGATACGCCAAACCATAGGCGATCCATAAACCTGAAGAGGGCATTAATATCGTATTGTATTTTATCACCGGCTGAAAATGAAATAAGAGTTGATGGAAAAAATTTCACTTTTGGCGACAGATCAAATAAATATCCTGTGTTTAATAAGTAGATATAATCGTTAAAGTTGTTTTTAAGGACATATTTGTTTTTATCAAAGTCAAATTTGTGTCCAACCAGCTTGGGAATTGAAAGCCCTGCAAAAAAATTATTAACAGAATAATAAGTTCCAAAGCTGAAGTTTGGAACAGTGAATACTTTTGAATCGATCAGATAGTACTCATCCCCCTGGTCGAGGACAACAAGATCCGACCATGCTGTATTTGTCATAAAAACACCTGCACCTAATCCTAAGGAAAGGATCCCCTTCCCCATATCTATTTTATAAGAATAGTTGGTATTAAACTGTGTCTCCTTTGTAACTCCAATTTTATCGTTTACAATTATTAGTCCCAGTCCCAGCTTATCATTGCTTACCGGGGCATCAACGGCAAGAGATACGGTTTCAGGGGCTCCCTTTATTCCTACCCATTGCCTGCGATAAAATGCAGCAATATTCAATACACCCCTGTTTCCGGCATAGGCAGGATTTATTGAAAGGGGATTAAGTACATATTGATTTGTTGCCGGGGTCAATTGTCCTGAGACACTCAATGGTATCAGGAGCCATAAAATTAATTCTTTGATCCGTTTCATATTATCGTTTTATTACAATGTAACCATTGATCGCTTTAACCTTTTCAGGTGTTAAAATAAAGAAGTAGGTATCTTCAGGTAATGGATTGCTATAATTATCAATGCCATACCAATTATTAGTATAATCATCGCTTTTATAAACCAATGAACCCCACCTGTTAAAAACGCTCAGGTTTGTTTTTCTGAGAGATGGTAACCCTTTGATAATAAAATAATCATTTTTGCCATCCATGTTAGGTGTGATAAGAGTAGGTATAACCAGTTCATGCACAATTAAATCTACTGTATCTGAAGATTCAGGGCATACACCGTTTATGACCCTCCATAAAAAACTGTTTTTTTCTATTGAAAGATTTGAAACAAGAGTCGAATAATTGTTTTTGTCTGCAAAATCACCACTTCCCAAGATAATTGACCATTCACCTGATTCATTTATATTTAAAGGAGCAGCATTAAGTGAAGTCTCAAAAAGATAATCAAGAGCCTGATCGGGGCCGGCGTCAGCAACAGGTTTTTCTCTCACGTCAACAGTAACCTGGTCGGAATTTCTGCAACCCCATTGATCTGTAAGAGTCACTGTATAAAGTACTGAATTTTTAGGGGTTGCAACCGGATTATAGATTGCCGGATTATTAAGACCCGTCGAAGGGGACCAGACAAAAGAACCTGATCCTTCAGCCAATAACTGAGTACTGTTACCTTTACATACGGCTTTATCAGGGCCGGCATTAACCGAAGGAGGAGCATGAAATGACACATTAATGATATCCATTGATGAACATGTATTGTTTGCTTCTGTCCAGGCAAAATTGTATTCTCCAAATTGTGTTACGGTAACCCTGGCATTGTATTGATTTGCATTGGGGCTGAAGGCAGCATTCCCCGGACCCGCTACTTTAGTCCATGTTCCCGTCCCGGTGCCGGGTACAGCATTAAGGTTAAAATCTCTGTCACATTCATTTCCTCCATTTCCGGCATTTGCTGATCCCTGTTCAAAGAAACCAACTGTAACATCAGAGGTGCCTGAACATATTCCATTAGTCTCAGTCCATCTGAAAACAAAATTACCGAAAGCGGTCACAGTAACTTTTGGATTCGGAATATTGGAATTTGGACTGAATGTGACATTTCCCGGTCCGCTAACCCTAGTCCAGGATCCTGTTCCGGTACTGGGTATTGCCCCAAGATACGTTTCTAATCCGCAATTATTTCCTCCCCGGCCGGCATTGGCAACCGGAGTCTCATAAAAGTTTACTGTCACATCTGAGCTGCTTGAACAAGTGCCATTTGTAACAGTCCAGGTAAATACTTTTGTACCATAATCAGTTACAGTAACAGTAGCATTGTTTGTGTTTGGGTTGGGTGAAAAACCAGCCGATCCTGTTCCGCTTGTCATAGTCCAGGTTCCTGTGCCAACAGAAGGAGCAGCAGCTGAAAGTGCATAATCCTGATCACATGAA
>CAYPKL010000191.1:0-9081 GCA_964411285.1 uncultured Rikenellaceae bacterium | reverse complement strand
TTTTCAGCAAAAGATAACCGGATCTGTTCCGGCAGGTGATAATCCGAATGATATGTGCATCTCCCGGAGCGGACAATACCTGTTCGTTGCAAATGCCAACGATAATAATGTTTCGGTTATTGACACCCGGCAGATGAAGGTTATTGAAACTCTCAACACAGCCCTCTATCCAAACTCACCAACCGGTTCCACCACAAACAGTGTCGCTCTCAGCCAGGATGAAAAAACTTTGTTTATCGCTAATGCCGACAATAACTGCCTTGCTGTTTTTGATGTTACCACTCCGGGCGAAAGCAAAAGCAGGGGTTTTATTCCCACAGCCTGGTACCCTACATGTGTCAGGATTGTAAATGATAAGATCCTGGTCGCTAATGGAAAGGGTGTTACCTCAAAAGCAAATCCCTACGGCCCTAATCCATACCGAAAAGGATCAGAAGTGGTTTACCAGGAAGGAGGCCGGGAAAGAAAAATAGAAGTTCAGTATATCGGGGGACTGCTTATTGGAACCATGAGCTTAATAAATATTCCTGATGAGATACAAATGGGAATATATTCAAAAGCTGTCTATAACAACACCCCATATACCAAAGCAAAAGAACTTATTTCTGCAGATGTGGCTGAAGGTAATCCTGTACCGAAAAAAGTTGGCGACCCTTCACCAATCAAACATGTTTTTTATGTAATAAAGGAGAACCGTACTTATGATCAGGTCCTTGGCGATATGCCTGAAGGGAACGGGGATCCAAACCTTGCACTTTTCGGAGAGAACATTACCCCGAATCAGCATGCATTAGCCAGAGAATTCGTTTTGCTTGACAATTTTTATGTCAACGGTGAAGTTAGCGCTGATGGCCATAATTGGACCATGGGCGGATATGCAACAGATTATCTTGAAAAAAACTGGCCTACAAGCTATGGAGGCAGGGGAGGAATATACCCTGGTGAGGGAGCCAGGGAAATTGCGAATAACAAATTATTTTTCTGGGATCAGTGCAAAAGTCATGGAGTCAGCTACCGGACATACGGTGAGTTCATCAGTGACGAAATGAAGCCTGCAATTCCTGTCCTTAAGGATCATTTCTGCAAAAATTATACCCCATGGATACAGACAATACGTGATACTGTCCGTTTCCGTGAGTGGAGGCACGATTTTGATTCGTTGCTGTCGGTAAATGCTGTCCCCCGGTTCAATACGGTCAGGTTTATTAATGACCATACTCTGGGACTGAATCTGAACATGCCTACCCCGTTTGCACAGGTTGCCGATAACGATCTGGCAGTAGGTATGTTCGTTGATTACCTGAGCCACAGTCCGATATGGAAAGAGACACTGATCCTGATAGTTGAAGATGATGCCCAGAACGGCCCCGATCATGTCGATGCACACCGCAGCCCTGCTTATATTGCAGGCGGATTTGTAAAACAGGGATTCGTAGATCATACCTCTTACTCAACAACATCTCTCCTGCGAACCATGGAACTTATACTCGGCCTGCCGCCAATGACACAATATGATGCCGCTGCCACACCCCTCTGGAGATGCTTTAATAATACTTCTGATCATCCGCCATTTAAAGTAAAGCCTTGCCTTGTCGATCTTAATGAGAAAAACCTCGCAGAGAATAAATGGCAGAAACTGAGTGAGACTTTTGACTTTACAGCCGAGGATAAGGTAAATGATTTTCAGTTCAATGAAGTCATCTGGAGGGCGGTCAAAGGATTGGATTCACCATGCCCGCCAACTGTAAGGGCTGCATTCTTTATGCCTGAAGAAGAAGAGGATGATGATTAGCCAATCTTTTTAATCGGGGCTGTCTGACAAGACCTTTGTGTCCCTTTGAGTAAACCTTTGGGCGACTTTGTGGTTATTTTTTTTAAAATCGAAGGTGCGGATTTTCACCTTCCCGCACCTTCTTAAAGCTGATCTATATCAATTTATCGATTGATATTAATCACCATATTGATTGATATATGTCTTCCTTTGAATTGATATTAATCACTGTTCAGTTGATATTTAAACCAGGATTATTATCCCGGTCATTAATTAAACTCAACGGGGAGGCTGATACTCACATCAACCGGATTTCCGGACTGAGTTCCCGGCTTCCAGTCGGGCATACTGCTTATGACCCTCATGGCCTCAGCGTCTAATAATGGATGAACCGGCTTGTAAACTTTAATATCTGTGACTTTCCCCTCGCTGGTTACTGTAAAATTCATAAAGACTTTCCCGCTGACACCCTGAGTTTTTGCTTCAACCGGATATTTAATATTCTGAGATAGCCATAGCCTCAGATTTATTCTTCCTCCGGGAAATTCAGGCAATTCCTCTACCACCATAAAAAGATCTTTTTCAGTTTTACTAATTCCTGATGACTTTTCAGATTTGCTTTCAGTTGAGCCGGCTTTATCCTGCATTTCTTTCTGAATGGTAGTTATCTCTATAACGCCATTTTTGCCTTTTTCTCCATATTTATCTGATGCTGCGTTTCCCTTTAAAACAGTAATTGAATGGATTGTCCAGGAATCAATATCCTTAATATCCTTTTCAGTTTCAAAACCGTCAAGTACAATAAGAGGATGAGCCTCTTTCCCGTCTTTGTCAACAATCTTAAGGTCGCCGTAATTCACTGTGTCATTGACCATTGTTATCTTCATTTCTGAAGAAAAGCCATAATCAACAATTTTTGTTTTGAATCCGACAAAGGAGACTACCAGAGAAGCATCTTTCGGAAGATCAGTCAGTCTGAAGTGACCTTTTATATCCGATGTAGTGCCCATAGATGTCCCTTTAACAATAATTGCTGCTCCCTGTAATGGTTTTCCATCATGTCGAACGACAAATCCGCTGACTTCCTTGTTTTGTATTTCTGCCACAGGGAAGTTCTTGTTAATGTTATCAGATGGTATTTCAATATTATCTCTCAGGATAATATCATCCGGTATAGTCAGGGTAACCGTATTATCTGAAGTATAAACATTATGATACTCCGGTTCGGAGAATGCATAAAATACAATCGCGAACACCGGCAGGACAAGAAGAAGTTTCATCTTCCTGTAGGGCGAGAACACTATTTTTTTCATCATGTCAAATCGTTTTTTATTAAGTGAATAATTGAATGAATTCGAAAGTTTAATTACCTCCGAATCGAAAAGCTGGTTAACAAGAACAGCCCTGTATACTGACTGATCAGGTGTGCGCTGCAGCGCAACCGCATCCGCCATATATTCATGGTTTTGCCTCATTAACCGGGTGTAGATCCAGGCAAACGGATTCACCCATTGAAACAGGCGAAGCATCTCAGCAAGACACAGGTCGAACCAGTGCTTCTGATTCACATGAACGAGCTCGTGGTTCATGATCACACTCAGGTCATTTTCGTTAACTGAAGGATTGATAAAAATGTAATTGAAAAATGAAAATGAATCTGAGAATTCAGAAGTCCTTACCAGTCTGATCCTGCTATCGTGATTTACTTTCGCTTTGTTTATGGTTTTAAACAATAATCTGAGTTGCTTTAACAGCTTGTATAAAAAGAAGATAATTCCCGAAAAATAAACGATCAGCAGAATATATTTTAAATCCGGTAGTTTCACGGGATTGCTCATCTCAGTAGCAGTGACCTCACTGTAATTTGCAGCTGCCGGAGCCGCTCCGGTTAAGTCAGGAACAGCTGATGGTAACTCCACCGTGTAATGAAAAGTGACAAGAGGAAAGATAAATGAGATCAATATACCTGCTAACAGATAATATCTTTTGATGAGGAAGAACCGTTCGTTCCGCAAAAACAGCGAATAAATGATCGTAAAGCCTGCAAGCCATACAATCGATTTCAGCATATAAAGTGTAAATGCTTCCATTACTTTTTCTTTTTATCCTTTTTCAGTTCTTTCCTTGTGTCATCAAGCAACTCCTCGAGTTCTTTAATTGACAGGTCCTTCTCACGGGCAAAGAATGATGCCATGGCAGAAAATGAGTTGTTGAAATAACTCTCCATGAGCCCGAAAAGCTGACCTTTAGAGTATTCCTTTTTAGATACCATCGGGTAATATACATGGATATTACCGTAAACCTTGTGACCCGCAAAACCTTTTTTCTCGAGTACTCTTACTACTGTTGAAATAGTGTTTCGTGCAGGTTTGGGATCATCGAACCTTTCACGGATATCCTTTACAATTCCTTCTTTCATCTCCCATAATATCTGCATCACCTGTTCTTCTGCCCTGGTTAGTTGCATAATTTTCATAGTATTACTTTTCATATATAAATCATCAGGCGTCAGGCGTCAGGCGTCAGGCGTCAGGCGTCAGGCGTCAGGCGTCAGGCGCCGGGTGTTAGGCTCCTGACTTCCTTTTGCCTGTCGCCTGTTGCCTGTCGCCTTTTTTTCAATCCTTCACCACAAATATATGACTATTATTATAGTCATGCAAATTTTTTTTAATAAAAATGACTATTATTTTAGGCATTTTTATCATTATGCTGTTTTTATGGCATTTTGCGGATGTTTTTATTGTAATCTGTCAGCACATATTGATGAAAGCCAAATGAATCTTAACTTTGTATTACTTTGTGTTTTTCCTTGGTGTCCTTCGTGGTCAATTGCTTTTTGATTACCATAAAGTCACACAAAGGTCTTATTCAAGGTTCACAAAGGATTCCCCGAAAGCACTGTTTCCATATTTTAATGTCAGGTTAATTTATTAAATTTATATTTAAATAAACATTTTAATTCAGTAAATACTTTATATATGAAACGCAGGGATTTTTTTGAAAAAAGCATCATAGCCGGCGGAATGGTTACTCCGGCAGCAGCATTTTCTTCATTGAATCAGCCGGACATTAATTCCGGAAAAGAGCCCTTCAACGGCCCCGGGGAGGAAGTATTTATTGAAAAAGCCGTCACCGGACGGCCGCATGAGGGAAAGATTCTGGCGGTTATCCAGCCTCATTGTGATGATATTGCATATTTTGCCGCCGGTACGGTTGCAAAGCTGATCCATGAAGGGTACACCGGCTACTTAATCCGGACAACAAACGATGATGCTGCAGGAGGAGGAAACAGCATGGGAGAAAGGGTATTGAACAATGAGATGTCAAATGATGCATTTGCAAAATCAATGGGACTGAAAAAAGTTTATGACCTTGGTTACCGTAACCACCGGATGGACGAATATAACATCCAGGAAATAAAAGGGAGGCTGATATTCCTGTTCCGTTTGCTTAAAGTAGATACTGTTGTAAGCTTTGACCCATGGGATCATTATGAGGAGAATCCCGATCATTATGTCACAGCCCGGGCAGTTGAGGCTGCCCGCTGGATGGCAGGCATGAATACCGATTATCCGGAACAGCTGGAAGTTGTTGAACCTCATTCAGTAATCGAAAGGTATTATTATGCCAGAGGACCGCAGGTTGTAAACAGGGTTGTCGATATCGGTAACTTTATCGACAGGAAGGTAGAAGCAAACATGGCTGTAATATCACAGGGAGGCGGCGGTAATGCCGGATCGCTTCTCAGGAAAAAGCTGGCTGCCGAAGGGAAAAAACTGCCTTTGCTTGGTAATGATGATAAGAGCGCTGATTTCAATTATATAAAGCATTTCATGCTCGACCGGTTTTCTGAAACTTTAAGAGGTGTCACCTCCGACAAAAAGATTGGTGAACAATATGGCCTGGAATGGGCCGAAAGGTTTCGTTATTTCGGACCACTTGAATCGAAAATGCAGGATTTTATTTCTAAAAATACTGTGAAGATTTAATCATTCCGGGTTTATTTAATTTTCACTTAAAAACCAAAAATCAATTATTTATGAAAAAACGTGCAATGACCATCTTGCTCCTGCTGGGATTTTTCGCATCATCTGAAGCTCAGGTATTTATTGATAATGAGCTTTACAAATTAAATACAGGCGTGCAGTCACGTTCGATATCGTTTGAGAATCCTGCGGGAGCAATTGGAGATGGTGGAAAAACCTCAAACCATCTGGGCGTCGGAAGAAAAGGATTTCCCGCAAAAGAGATTGCACCGGGGGAAACAGTTACCCTATGTGAAATTGAAGGACCCGGGACTATCAGGCACATGTGGATGACAGGCGGCTGGAAGGACAATCCTGAACTATTGCGGTCAACCGTCGTCAGGGCTTACTGGGACGGACAAAAACATCCCAGTATTGAATGCCCTGTTGGTGATTTTATGGGGCTGGCTCATGGTAAGGTTACAAGCTACCAATCCTATGTGCACTCGGTTGGGGAAAATGCCGCACTCAACATCTGGCTTCCGATGCCATTTATCAGAGGTGCCAAAATCACACTTACGAACGAATCCAAAACTCCTTTTGTACTGTTTTACCAGATAGATTACACAATAAACGACAAACATGATGAAAATACGGGAAGATTGCATGTTTGCTTCAGAAGAGAAAATCCAACGACCCTCAGGGAAGACTTTGAAATACTGCCAACGAGAAAGGGAAAAGGAAGGTTTATCGGAGCTGTTATTGGAATCCGTACTTTATATACCGACTGGTGGGGAGAGGGAGAAATAAAGATATATATGGACGGCGATAAGGAGTTCCCGACAATATGCGGAACAGGCAGTGAAGACTATATAGGCCTTTCATACGGGATACAACAGACTGCTTTTCTCAACCATGGCTGCAATCTTAATTTCAGTTCCGGCTCTGCCATTAAGGTTAAAGATCTCAATACAGGAAAATTAAAGGAGATGCACCGGCAGTATATCTCAATGTACCGATGGCATCTGCCTGATCCGGTTTACTGGGAAAAAGAATGCCGGATCACAATCCAGCAGATCGGCTGGAGCCAGGAATTTAAAAATCAATTATTTGAACGGCAGGATGACTGGAGCAGCGCCACTTTCTGGTATGAGCCTGTTCCTAGTGATCCCCTGCCGGAATTTCCTTCTGTTGAGCAAAGGATAAAAGATATCGGAGAGTTGCTCAGTCAGAAGAAATAACAGGATAACATATTATGAGGCGCCGGGGAAAAATCTCCGGTTTACTATGATGTATCAGCCAATGGCATATTGAATTCCTTATGGCGAACTCAAGTTAAAATTTAGTTAAACTCAGTTTCATGAAGCATGAATAATTCAGAATGGTATATTCTTTGCATTATCAGACATGAATTAAAAACTACGTTTATGAAAACAATTAAAAAATATCTGATAAGCCTCTCCTGGTTATTGGGATTATTATTTGTATCTGTAAATGGCCATTCCCAGGATATAAAGGTGAGCCGCCAGGATAAAAAAGAGGCAAGAAAAGCCATGATGGCCGAAAACTACAGAATTCTTGATTCTCTTCTGACTGAAAAAAGGTTTGTACTTGAAGCCGATTTTCTCCAGAATGAAATAGGGGAACGGGCACCTGTAGCCTCACGTCTGAATTTTATTAAGATCGATGGTGAACGTGGTGTTTTGCAGACCGGCAGCGATCTCAGGGTGGGTTATAACGGTTTCGGAGGCGTTACCGCAGAGGGAGATGTAGTATCCTGGAAGATTCTAAAGGATAAAAAAAGCTTAAGCTACAGGGTATCATTTAACCTATTGACTAAAATAGGTGCCTTCAATGTCTTTATGACTGTTACCTCAGAAAACAGGGCCACAGCAACAATTTCCGGATCAACAAGCGGGAAGCTGACATGGGACGGTCACCTGATTACAATAAATAATTCAAGGGTCTTTAAAGGGATGGAAACCTTCTAAGGCACGCTGAGCTAAGGTGACAATATTTGCGATTTTCAATGACGGCCTGCAGGGCAGGAATTGTTTGGGGGAAAAAAGCCCCCCTTTGCAAATGCTTCGGGGGGCGCTGTGGTTTGTACTGGAGTCGAACCGGGCCGAGCGTAAATAATCCCGCCAGTGGCGGGATTTAGCGAGGAGCCAGGTTGAAGTGGTGGGTTGTACTGGAGTCGAACCAGTGACCCCTACCCTGTCAAGGTAATGCTCTAAACCAACTGAGCTAACAACCCTTTTACTGCGGTAAAAATAACAATTTTATTTTTATTTAGAACTGCCTGCCTTAATATGTTGCCTTCATCACCCAGACATATTTTGACGGCGGTTTCTTCCGGATCCTTTCCGGAACAGTTACAATAAATCCATTCCCCTTTTTTTGCCATTTCAGACGTGAACCTGCCATTTCCACCCTTGCTCCTGCCGGAAGCGAAAAAGTTGTCATTCCTACTGTCGCAGGCATATTTTCTCCTTCATCTGCCATATAGTATATATAAATGGTATGGTCGCCTTTTTTAGAGATACACACTTTCCCTTCCTTATAGGGGGCCAATGCCCTTGTTCCATAAACAGCATCACTGTTGACTTTCATCCAGCTCCCCACATCTTCCAGAAGTTTATAAGCATCGTCATGCCATTGCCCCTGTGGTCCGGGAGCAATGTTCAATAACAGGTTCCCGCCCTTGGCGACAATGTCAACGAGCATCTGAATAACCGTTTTTCCTGACATATATTTAGCATCGGGCACCCACGACCAGCCACTTCCTGCGATCATGCATGACTCCCAGGGATATGGCAGAGCCTTTTCCGGAACCCTGTTTTCGGGTGTCAGATAATTCTGATTTTTACCGTAAACCGCCCTGTCTACAACTATGATCCCGGGCTGTTTCTGCCTTGCTCTTGCAACAAGCTCGTCCATCCTGATATCCTGATTCTGAACACGAGTGAATTTGTAATCCTTTGATGAAATATATTCCCGGAGCTGGTCATCTGTCTGTTTCTGAACCCAGCCGCCATCCAGCCAGAGAATGTCAACATTACCGTAGTCGCCACCTAAAAGCTCCATAATCTGACCATGAGTGTACTTAACGAAAGCCTCCCATCTGTTGGGATAGGCTTTGATACTGTAATTCAAATTCCTGTCGGGAGTTGCAAAATTAGGCCACCAATAAAATTCCGTATGCCAGTCGGGCTTTGAGAAATAGGCTCCCACCCACATATTTTCAGCCCTGAATGCGTTGAAAATCTCTTTTGTGACATTTGCTCTGGGATTTGAATAAAAAGGAGTTTTATTATTTGTTATTCTGTAATCGGTAAGCTTTGT
>CAYPKL010000190.1:0-5368 GCA_964411285.1 uncultured Rikenellaceae bacterium | reverse complement strand
CACGATCCTCTGACTTAAGCTGTTCTGATTTGTATTGCCAGCTTTTAATAAAGGAATCTGATTTCTTCCCTCCGTAAACAAATGAAAATGGAGGGATTTTTCCTTTTGCGAAATTCTGTTCGACCCAGGTGCAGATATCCGGATTGTAAAAAATTCCGGATTGAACTTTCTGACAATTTGCAGTCGAAAAGGTGTCTGAAACTAGCAAAAAGACCATGATAAATACGCCCTTTATGAGGTTGACTTTGTTCCTGAAATCAAGCCGGTTTGTAGCAGCCATTACATTGATTACTTAATTATTTATTTGTTGATTCCGCTCATATTAACTCAAATGCGAAAAAATCACTTCCTGGTTATGATTATTGAAGGATCGAGAGGGAATCGTCCCGATTCCTTACCATATACAGATAATCCTCCCTGCCTCGAATCAGCCTCGTTCACCTGAAGCCTGATTATCACTTTACCATTTTCAACGGCCTTTTGAATTGCATCCCTGTTCACTACTGCATTTACAAGGTAGCCGTATGAGCCGGCTTCATCGAGAAGCCATTTTTTACTTCTGTCGGCGCTTCCCCATGCCCAGCCCGGTTCCTGGTTCATCCACGACAGGATTCCCCGGTGATCGGCAGGATCATCAGGTAACAGCACTTTGGATAACTCCTGTCCATTAGCGCTTATAACCACTGAAGAGGGAAAAGTGTTTTCATCGGTTTGTGGATAACTGTTTTGTCCATATCCGGGAATGGTTCCTTTTGTAGAAACCACGGTCATTCCAATACTTTCAGCATCACCTTCTTCAAGATGCTTCTCCTGTGGATAACGGGCTGCGAGCTCCGCAACGAATTTTACAGAATCAATATTTTCAGCTTTCAGCCCTGCTGGAAGAACAAATTCATACTCGAAGAATCCTGTCCCCATTCCCCATACTTTCTTTCCCTGTTGCGGAGCAAGATGTTTGATACTCCATGATGCATCCCTGAATTCTGAAGGTGAAAGGGAAATGATCTTTTCTCCATCATTCATAACTCCATTAACGTAGAACGGAACAAAGTTTTTCTGTAAAATATTTCCATCGCCATCTTTAAGAGTTGTGGCAAAAATCATCACTGACCTCTTTTCAGGGAGTGTAAGAGACACCGGTTTAATCTGAATAAAAGAAAATGGTTCAGCCTTTGCATCGGTTATGCCCTTTATCCAATCAAATTTTTTACCAGTCTGATCCCATCCGTAGACAGAGTATTCAATCTTCATGGAGGAGGGGATTTCTGCTGTGACGGCGCTTACACCAAGCGGCATTTGAATCGTTTCTCCGCCTTTATACGACCCAAAGAAGTCATCACCTGCAACAACATACAGATTACTCTGAAGATCCTTCATTGTCATACCCTGACATAACTCATCGAAACCAAATTCTTTTTTGCTGCGGTCAAAACGGTAGTAACCATTCCATTCATTAATCACATCATGGAATTCTGTAAAAAGGTAGCCTGCTATTTTGGGCCGTTTACGAAATTCATTCATCATAATGTGGTACTCCCAGGTAATGTCGATATCGCCGGTACTGCCGTTATAACCCCAGACAGCCCCGCACTCAGAGTTAAGCATCGGCTGACTGCCCTGAACATTTCCTCCAATGAAATTATATGCCGAACCGGGAAAAGTGTTTTTTACCACTTCGTCCATAAGTCCTTTCCATTGACGTGCAGGGTTGTATGAATGCCATGTATTGAGGTCTGTTGCCACATGATCAAGATTACAGACCGAATTGTCCTCAACCAGTCTGGTGCTGTCAAATGCTTTTATCTTTTCGTACCACGATTTCACCCATTTCTGCGTTTCCTCAGTGTAAACAGATCTTCCTGAAACTGAATCCTTGCTGAACAGACCCCATGTTTCATTGAAAAGAACCCATGAGAATATTGAGGGGTGATTATAATCCCTGGCTGTTTCTTTTTCTGCAATATACTCCCAGTTTACTTTTGATTCCGGACCAGGTTCTCCCCAGTAATTGGGAACATCTTCCATTATGAGCAAACCCAGTTTGTCGGCCCAGTAAAGCTTCCTCGGTATTTCAGCTTTAATGTGTATTCTCAGTCCGTTTATTCCCAGGTTTTTTGCCCTTAATATCTCGTCTTTCATAAACTGGTCGGAAGGAAAGGTATAGAAGCCTTCCGGATGATAGCTCTGGTCAAGAGCAAGTTTCAGGTAAATTGGTTTGTTATTAAGAGCCACATAGCTGAAATCCTTCCCCGGAACCGGTACAGCGGAAAACTTGCGCATTCCGAAATAAGTATTTATTTCATCTATTGATTCCCCTGTTTTCAGTGATGCTGATACTTCATAAAGAAACGGATCATCAGGTGTCCAGAGATTCATACCGGGTAGTTCGATTGAAAAAGCTGCAGTTTTTTCACCCTCCGGAACAGGCGATTCGAAGCTTATGCCATTTCCTTTTCCATTCAGGGCAAATTGTGATCCCGCGGGCGCCGGAGCTGAAAAGTCCACTTTAATGTTTACTTTTTTATTATCAATATCAGGGGTAAAATAGATGCCGGAAATGAAAACGTTTTCACGGGGTTCCAGGTAGACAGTCTGCCAGATCCCTTTGGCATTTCCGTAATATTGTTTTCCCGAAGGACGCGTATCCAGTTCCCTGTCTTCCACCATTATTATCAGTTTATTCTTCCCTTTTTTTAACGCAGCTGAGATGTTAAATTCAAAAGGAACATATCCCCCGTTATGGTCTCCCACGAATTGATCATTTATCCAGACTTTTGTGTGAAAATCGCTGGCTCCAATAACCAGAAAGATGTTTTTATCCTTCCATGCTTTATCTCCGCCGATCGTGAAATCGCGTGCATACCATCCATAGTCAACATCAGGCAGAACAACTTCACTCATTGGGGAGGCCCATGAGAATGGAACTAATATTTTTTTATCGAAAACTTCCGGTTTGAGAAACCACTTATCAGCTTCTCCTGTTCCTGCGGAGTCTGCAGCAAATTGCCAGTAACCATTGAGATTTTGCCAGGCCGTCCTTTCAAAATCAGGCCGTGGATGTTCTTTTAACGGGATTTCTGTAACAGGCTGTGTGCATGAATAGATTAAGCAAAGGGTAAAAAAGAAAAAAAAGGATCTTTTCATATTATCGAAGTTAAAATTCATAATTCTGTACGATCGGTCCGAATTGAATCGTTGAAAGTAGCAGATTCTGTTGAATTGTGCAAAAATAAGGAAGCTCTCTTATAGCATGATATCGATTTTTTTATCCGCAGATTCGGAAAAAAAATCCCGGAACACACCATTTCTGAATAAACATTTTGCTGACAACTATTCTTTTGTTTACTTTAGTAACACCTTAGGGACCTTTAATTATCAAGTTTATTCGTAATTAAATCAGGTTTATGAACAAAGAAATCCCAAAAACAGGCCATTTCAGGTACAGAATCCTTGCTTTGGTTTTCATGGCCACTACCATTAACTATTTTGATCGCAGTATAGTAGGGGTAATGGCTCCAACCCTCCAATCGCTGTTTGACTGGTCGAACAAAGATTATGCTGCCATCATGGTTTCATTTAAAATTGCCTATGGGATAGGATTATTGTTCATGGGCGGTATAATCGATAAAATAGGAACAAAAGCAGGTTATACAATTTCAATAGCTATCTGGAGTCTCTTCGGAATGCTGCATGCAGCAATAAAACCCGCCTTCAGCCTGGTCGGTTTTATCGTGGCCCGTTTCGGTCTCGGGATAGGGGAATCCGGGAATTTCCCGGCAGCTATTAAAACTGTCGCTGAATGGTTCCCCAAAAAAGACAGGGCTTTTGCTACAGGAATATTTGATGCATCTACAAGTGTTGGAGCAATACTGGCTCCGTTTATTGTAGGCGCAATAGTGACTGTTGACGGTAAAAACTGGCAGATTCCGTTCCTGTTCACCGGACTACTCAGTTCATTATGGGTCCTGTTATGGCTTAAAACCTATAAAAAACCTGAACTTCATCCTAAAGTGACAAAAGAGGAACTGGCTTTTATTAACAGTGATTCTGAAATCGAGACAAAAGAGCATATACAATGGATTAAACTGCTTCCAAAAAGAGAAACATGGGCTTTTGCACTCACAACTATAACTGACGGGGTCTGGTGGTTTTATCTCTTCTGGGGTGCAAAATTCCTTTTTACCCAGTTTGGCGTGGATATCAATAATATAGGACTCCCTTTCCTTGTGATTTTCATTATGGCTGACGCCGGAAGTCTTCTTGGCGGCCTGGCATCCGGCGCTCTGATAAAAAAAGGATGGTCAATAAATAAGGCAAGAAAAATTACCCTTCTGGTCAATGCCATAATTATTCTACCGGTGGCGCTGGTCCCAATTGTGGCAAGTAAATGGCTGGCTGTATTTTTAATCGGTATAGGCGCAATGGGTCATCAGTCGTGGTCAATCAACAGTTATACGCTTGTACCGGATGTTTTCCCTAAAAAGGCGACTGCATCGGTTATCGGAATTGGCAAAATGGTAGGAGTGGCGATTGCAATAATCGCAGATATTTCACTTGGCGCAGTTCTTGACAAAGCTGACAATTCAGGTTATTTTTGGGCATTTATCATAGCCGGGTTCTCATATATTTTTATACTTGGATTTGTTCATCTGCTGATGCCAAAGATGACTCCACTTGATGATAATCTTAACTATATAAAAAATGCAGGTTAAAAAATCAGTGATCAATACATTACACTTTAATTCCTGAGAAATGGCTAAAACTGAACTATCACGAAGAAAATTTATTGGAAAAGCTGCTGCCGGAGTAGCCGGTGTTACAGTATCTCTTAACAGCAATCTCAATGCTTCCGCATACAACCGGATTATTGGTGCCAACGACCGGGTAAATATAGGGTTTCTTGGTTGCGGAGCACGAAGCACCGGGCATCAGAACATGGTGAAGATGTCAGAAAAGGAAAAAAACATCGGCGTGGTTGCTGTTTGCGATATCTGGAAACTGAACAGGGAAAAAACTGCCGCAAATTGCGATAAACTTTTTGGTACTAAAGTCAGACAGTTTAAGTACTCTGATGAAATGCTTATGAAGCCTGATCTTGACGCAGTGATGATAGCAACAGGAGATTTTCAGCATGCCAGACTTCTCGCAGAGGTTGTCAGAGCCGGAAAAGATTGTTATGTTGAGAAACCTCTGTCAACTGATGTTGAAGATGCAAAACTTGCCAGATGTTCTGTCCTTTCTTCAAAACAGGTAGTTCAAATGGGATCACAGTGGTTAAGTGATCCGATGCAGATTAAGGTCAGAGAGATTGTCCGATCGGGGAAACTCGGCCAGATCACGAAAATTGAACAGGTTTGGAATGATAATA
>CAYPKL010000189.1:0-4696 GCA_964411285.1 uncultured Rikenellaceae bacterium | reverse complement strand
ATTATTCCCTGACCTTGCATTATTCTGCAAATCAAACAAGCTCTTAATCAATGAATAAACGGGTGTTTCTTTCAGAGGATAGCCCATAGTGATATTCACATCCTTTATATCAGAGGGCAGACTGGTGAGAACAGGGACCAGGAGATTTTCATCAGCAAGAATAACAGCTGTCTGGTGGGCATTTTCCCGGGTCAAACCTGGTAGTTCCTTAATAAGACCTGAAATAAGTTTTACCTGTGCAATATCAGATGATGTTTCAATTACCCTTCTAACTACTTTCCCTGAATTTTGGGATAACATTGTAAAATAGTTCCAGTCTGAAGGCATATCATTCCCAAAAAGGCTCAGGTTTTTTCTTATAAAATATCCGGCTGAATTTAACTCCCCGGTCTTGATATAGGAGTTATCATAATCCCAGTAGAACAAAGCTTTACCTAACTGCTTTAATCGCGACATTAAGGCCTTTTCGCATTCATTTATTGCATTGAAGCCAATAAAATGAACTTTGTCCCACCGGAAACCAGGAGATTTTATCCAATCATCTGCCTCAATTACATTCCTGAATATCATCCCCTCATAGGCAATATTTTTCTTATTCAGAACCGCTTTGAAATCACGATATAAGTCATTAAGCATTGACCAGATGCTTAAAAATTTCAATTTCTCTCCGGTAGATTTTTCCGGATTAAAATTTATCCAGAAGCGTTTTATGACTTCAATCTGCTCCGGTGAAAGACCACCAAATTGCTGATCAATTTCTTTAAGGTCCTGCACATTGCGGAATAGTTTTGAAGCATCAACAAGATATTTGTCAATATCATCAAAATCGTTCAAAAGCATATCTCCCCAGAAATAAAACTCATCAAAAGTTTCTTCCTGTTTTCCGAGACCGCGGTAAACCTTAAAAAGTTCAAAGAGAAGCACTTCATTATCTGCAGATTGAAGAGTTGTCAACGAACGAAACAGATCGTTTATAGTCATAACAGCCGGTGTCCATACCGGTGTTTTCAGCTCTGCAGCAAGGTACTTCAAAAAGAATAGTCCGGCTCTCCGGTTTGGAAACACAAGACATTGATCTGAGAGCCGGTCATTGTAACCGGCGAATATTTTTTTTGCAATGCGTTCAAGGAAATATTCCATATAAACCTGGTTTACAGTCTGGTAATTGCCATTACCTATTTATTTATTGTAAAGTCTTCCCTGCCACGTATTAAGTTCTTCAAGACGTTTTTCAACCATTGTCAGAATCTTTTCAGTACGCATGCACCCAAGTCCGGTGATTGAAGTGAATCGTGGCGGAACTTCACCGGTAAACCGTTCTACAATTATTGACGGATTAAGCCTTTCCAGAAAGCTGATAAAAAAGTCTATATAACTTTCAAGCGAAAAACGGTAAAAATCTTCAGGAATATTTCCGAACTCAATCTCCATCGCCGTTCCCTTAATTATCTGAAGTTGATGAAATTTTACTGTTTTTAGTGGCAGCAGCGAGATTATTTCTGCTTCGGATAACATCTCATCAATTGTCTCTCCCGGAAGACCGAAAATAAAGTGCGCGCCGGTATTTATGCCCAGGGCAGCTGTTTCTGATACTGCTTTTACCGCCTCTTCAAAAGAATGCCCCCTGTTAATCCGCTTTAGTGTTTTGTCGTAACACGATTCAATTCCGTACTCAACAGAAATATAATAATTCTCCGATAGTTCTTTAAGGTATTGGAGTTTTTCTCCATCAATACAATCGGGCCTGGTTCCAATCGCCAGCCCTATCACTCCGGGATAATCGAGAGCTTCCTGATAAAGTTGTTTCAGTATTTCAAGTGGGGCATAGGTATTTGAAAAAGACTGAAAATAAGCAAGATACGAAACAGCTCTTCTATATCTCCATTTATGGAACAGTATACCCTCTTCAATCTGCCTTGAAACGGATTTATCTGGAGTGCAATAAGACGGATTAAAAGCATTATTGTCACAATATGTGCAACCGTTTACTCCTTTTGTTCCATCCCTGTTCGGGCATGTAAATCCCGCATTAACTGATATTTTCTGTACTCTTAAGCCATAGGTTTTTCTGAAATGATCAGAATATGCATTGAACCTCCTAAGATGGCCCCATGGATATTGATGAATATTTTCCTGATCCGGAATCATCAGACAATTACTATTTTGTTATTATCAACATACCAGAGGAATGCCTCCGTATTTTTATAACCCATTTCGACTAAAATATTCTGATACTGCCTGATCTGATTTATATATAGGGGATTCTCTTCTCCAAATTTAAAATCGATAATTACTGTTCTGTCATCCTTAAAAATTATCCGGTCGGGCCTCTTTAAACTCCCTGAGGGAAGAAGTATTCCAGCCTCCTTCATTAACCTGTTTCCCGGTTTAAACCAGTCTGAAACCGGGGGTTCCGAAACTTGATTTTTTAACCTTAAAATAAGAGACAGCGATTCAGCTTCACTAATCTTCCCTTCAAGTACCAATTGTCTTACAGCAACTTCGATATCTTCCATGCTGTTAATACCTTCAAACACCTCATGCATTATCTGTCCGTAGCTGATTTTTTTTCTGGCAGAATCCCGGCCAGGTAAAAAATAGTTCTCTGAATGTAGCTTAAGTCTGAGTGACCGAGGTCTTTCTTCAACAAAATAACCGTTCAATGTGATCTCCTCCCTGGCTTCAGATTTGTGGTAATTAACAGGTATCTCTCCGAATTCAAACATTTTTTTCTCCTTATCATAATATCTGTTCATCACGATACCTGAATCACCAGCAGGATTAGTCTCAGATAACAGCGACTCTTTAATTATTTTTGCTATTCCGTTATTTGTGCCCGGTTTATCAGGTATAAATCCGTACATAGCATCAATTGCCCTTGTCATTGCAACATAGAGCAAATTAACATTATCCAGGTATGAGGAATAGCGTTCTTCATTATACCTGTCAGCAAAGAGTGTATCGGATAATCCCGAACCGTATCTTAACGGGACTATTCCAAGATCATTAAACGGATAAGGGGGCTTCGCCCACAAGATGGGTTGTCTGGAAGGTTTATGATCAAGATTCCATGCCAGGAACGGCAGAATTACAACCGGAAATTCAAGTCCTTTCGATTTATGTATTGTAAAAACCTTGATGGCATCCTGACTTGAAGGAAGAACCACGGATTTTATTTCACCGGATGTCTCCCACCATTCAATAAATGAATGAAAATCGGTATTTTTACTTTTGGAATACTCTAAAATCAGATCCTGGAAAGTGGTGAGGTAAGGAACATTCGATGGGTAACTACCAAGTCCAAAAAAACCTATAATGTTTTCTGTCGCATCAAACAATGTCATATTCCCTGCTTTGGCAATGAATTTCTCATAGTCGTCAGGGAAAAAACCAGGTGACCCCATGATATTATTACCACGAAACCGGGAAACTGTTTCTGAATTCCCGGAACCTGATGCCAGCAAATAACTCCTCTCCATCAAAGCTCTGCTTATATTATCTTCCGGTTCAATGATGACTTTAAGAACAGATATTATAAACGTGATCGCATCGGAGTTGGAAAGTGTGAGTGAATCATTTGAGACTATATTATAATTATAAGCAGATTTCTTTTCAACAGGGCAATTAATCGAATATTCTATTATAGTATTGAGCACATCGGCTCCCTCCCTTCTGTCCCTTACCAGAATGCCGATTTCGGACGCCTTAAAGCCTTTATCCTGGAAAGCTTCAATAACTGACGGTAGTCTCTCAAGCACTGAATCCTGCCATCTTGCTCCTGTCCTGGAGGTGGAACTGACATGTTCGGAAATTTTAGATTCTTTTACTTCCTCATTTTCAGAATTATCTTCAACAAAGTCAAGCCTGACATAGCCGCCGCCTGCCTTTCCAGGATCATCCTGTACAGCTTCAGCATAAAGCTTTTTGAACTGTAAGCAACCAGGTTCACCAATAAAATACCGATCGATCAATTCCGGAATTATTGAAAACAGAGAGTTGTTAAACGTTATAATATTTGAACGGCTTCTGTAATTTGTCTTAAGCGGTACACTGAATATTCTTTTATTGCCGGCCTCATTTTCCAGCAGGTGTCCCAGAATCTTCCAGTCGCTGTTCCTGAAACGGTAAATCGATTGTTTTACATCCCCAACAACAAGATTATCATAGCCTCCTGCCATACTATTCTGTATAAGCGGATCAAAATTATTCCATTGTAAAATTGATGTATCCTGAAATTCATCAATCATGAAGTTTTCGTATCTGTTTCCAATTTTCTCGTAGATATAAGGGGTCTGATCTCCATTTATAATAAGGTTTAGCAACTCTCCGGCATCAGAAATCAGAAAAATATTATTGTTATAAGCTACCTCACGGACTTTCCTTAATACATCAGACAGTATCCCCAGGGCATATATGTTGGACAGGACAGCATTTATGGTGTTATGATTTAAAATGTTCTCATCGTAAAGGTCAATGGCTTCCTTTACCAAATTATCAAAGCCTCCGGTAATTGCTTTTTTAAGCTGCGGCGAGGGTTCACCCACAGCCCATCTTGGAGGATCATTGCTGATAGCTCTGACTTTGTCATTGGGTGCGTTAATTTTCCCGTTAACAAGAGATTTTATATAGCCGGGAACACCTCTGCTCTTGTTAAAAAACATTTCGTCAGTCAATCCATAGTCAGAAAAATATTTAA
>CAYPKL010000188.1:0-4605 GCA_964411285.1 uncultured Rikenellaceae bacterium | reverse complement strand
TATTGCGATCCGAAATCATTTGCCTGGGAGCATGAATTTAAAGTATTTGTTGAACAGGCTTCAAGGGACCAGTTTGGATTGAAAATAAAACTGCCAAATGGAAATGTAGCGAGCAGAGTGCTGCCACTTCGAATATATGATTTGGACAGTACTGATATTAAATTATGTGAGTCAGTTCTGGGAGGAGCATTGAGGGGAGTAGAGTTTATATATTCTGAATCGGGAGTCAATAGACCACTTAAACCTGATGATGATGAAAAGATAAATCTGAAAAAGACAAAATATCGAAACCAGATAAATAAAGTTGGCAATGCTATAAAGGAAATTGTAACAGCCTTGGGACAGCACGGACAAAAAATAGAGGTGAGGCAAAAAGAAATTTTTGAATCAGCAGCTATTCATCACAAAAGCAACAGAACAAAAATCATAACTGGATCTATAATATTATTAGCATTAATTGTGCTTGGATATTTCTTCATTCCAAGAATGTTTAATCCTTCAGAACAAGTTGAAAAATCCATTGCAGTACTGCCTTTTAGAAATGACAGCCCCGATTCCACAAACAAGTATTTTATCGATGGAACGATGGAAGCAATTCTCGATAACCTGTGCAAAATTGCCGAATTGACCGTAATATCCAGAACATCAGTTGAACAATTCAGAAATACAACCAGGTCTGTTCGTGAGATAGCAGACTTGTTGAATGTTAATTATATACTCGAAGGAAGCGGACAGAAATATGGGAATGAAATTCGTTTAACTGTACAATTGATTGATGCAGTAAATGATAAGCATATCTGGTCCTCCCCGTATGAAGGAGTGACAGATAATATTTTTAAACTACAAAGTCAAATTGCTCAGGCAATAGCAATGAATCTGGAAGCAATATTAACAACTGAAGAAAAGAAACTTATTGAAAAAGTCCCGACTGGGAATATGACAGCGTACGATTTATATCTGAGAGCAAAAGAATATGAAAAGGAATACAGGAAAACATTGGATTCAATCTCTTATCAAAAGGCTGCGACCAATTATAAATCTATTATTGAATTAGATCCTACTTTTGCTAAAGCTTATACAGGTTTAGCAAGAGCTAATTATAACAGATATTTTAAAGAAACCTATTTCAAGGAAAACTTTCTTGATTCCTGTCTTATTCTGGCTGAAAAAGCTCTTTCCCTCGATAATAATCTGGAAGAAGCATATTTTCTGCTAAGTGAATATTTCTATGCAAATGGACAAACGGACAAGGCTTTGGATAATATTGACAAGACATTAAGAATTAATCCAAATTTTTATTCGGCTTTCGCTTTAAAAGGCACTATCCTGACATATTTTCAAAATAATTATATCGAGGGCATAAAAAATTATAACAAAGCCTTGACTCTTATTCGAGGAGAGGAAAGACCGCCTCTACTAAGAGAAGTAGGCAGAGCATATCAAAGTGTCGGATTTCTTGAAAAGGCAAAGTCTTATTATCAGGAGGCATTGGATTTGGATAACAATGAATTATATACCTATTGGTTCTTTGCATGGATCGAATTCTGCAATGAGAATTTTGAGGAGGCGTATAAATTGGTCAAAGAACGGGAAAAAATTGATTCCGCCAATTATGTTGAAGGTATGATCCCCATCTATAATTTTCGTTTTGGGCATGAAAAAGAAGCCTATTTGTTTGCAAATAAACTTATTGAATATTACAAAAAATCTGGAATACTTAACCTCGGTGAACTGAATGCGATTGGATATGCTTTCTGGCAGGTTGGCAAACAAAAAGAGGCAGAAGACTATTTCAATCAACAAATAAAACATAGCGAAGAAAGTATAAAACTCGGGAGGAATTCTGCACAAACGAAAAGTGCTCAATATAATCTGGCAGCAACCTATGCGTTTTTGGGTGAAAAGAGTAAAGCATACTATTACCTTGATGAATCAAATAAATCGGAATTTTATCCTTTAGTACGAATAATTCTTATTAAGCACGATCCTATGTTCGAAAGTATTCGCAAAGAAGAGCGATTTCAAAAAATACTGCATAACATGGAAGGAAAATACCAGGCAGAGCATGAAAGGGTAAAGGAATGGCTTGAAGAACAAGGAATGTTATAACCCATTACTTATTGATCATAATTATCCTTCACGGCTGACTACCATAATCTTGAGTTAAATCCCTGCTGTTTTCTCATGTATGTTAAGTTTTTCAGACCTTCTTTTGAAGTGGTCAAAGAAGGACGGATTTTGAAGAACACGATAAGGAATTAATCTACCTGACTGTTTTATTCTTCCAATGAAGTGTATTATGCTATTTGGCCCACTCTTTTAATTCACTGATATTAAGATCTGTAATTAATTTAGTCATCTCATTTCTTGCTGTTTCGAATGAGTTAAACTTATTAATCGTGATTTTTAATGACCCGTCCTCATTTAAAAATGCTAATCTAATATCACTATTCTTTACTGTCAATGGTATATTTGCTCTGCTGTAGGTTGTATAGCTACGGTTAGATCTATAAATAATGAACTTACTAAATTTCTTAACACTATGCCATTTACCTGCTTTGAATAAACCGAAAAGACAGGTATAGCTTTTAATTCTTCTGGAATTAAGATCAATAATTGTTCCATCAAACGTAAATGCCATAAACATACCTATCGTTATAAAAATCAATCCATTAAGATTGGAATATGTCCAAATTGCTCCAAATAATAAAAGGACATACCCAGCATATGTTCCTGATTGCCCTAATAAACTATCTATCTTATTATTAATTACCATTACTTACAAAAACATAAACACATTAATTTTTATTATTAATAGAAACATAAGGAATCAAATTGAAGCTTAACACAACAAAAAAATGAATTTATAAATTCAAGTTTAAAGATAGAAGTTCTCTTGTCAAGATAACCAACTAATCCAACTGTTCCAAGCACGATTTGCTCTACTCCTAAGATTAGGTATGATGAAGAAACTTTTAAAAACAGGAATCATAAAATAAAGCAGCAGATAAATCGAAACCTGAAAGATATCAGGGATCAACTTAAATTGTCCCGTCCATTACAACTGGGGACTGCCAGAGATTGTTACGCTAGTACACTTGATAGAAATAATACACCTCGTGAAAAGACAAACCAGATGCTGGGACACAGCAATGTGGTAATAACAGAACACTACCTGGACGGGCTGAATCCTGACAGTACATTTGGAATAAATGCACCATTACTTTGATAATTAGGGGTTAAAATCTTCTTGTTGACCCCGCCAAGGTTCTAGTGTCCTTGGAACTGTTTGATGAAAATTAGTTAAATAAATCTTGTTTATTTGATTTTAAAATAGTGACAGTCAACTTGGTTACATGTACATTTGATTTACAAATCAAGGAACTGTTGATCATGAAGCTATATGTGAGGCTACTTTGGGTATGGCAATGCTTTTTGCAGATGCAGGACAGGCAGATTCTGCACTCTATTACTCCTATTTGTCACTATCTTCAGCTTATGCGTCAGGTTTTACTAAACGGATACTCAATGCCTCTTCTTTTTTAACAAATTATTTTAAAGGACTGAACCTTGTGGACAGTGCCTATCATTACCAGGGAATAACCATGGCTGCAAAAGATTCTCTTTTCAGTCAGGAAAAGGTCAGAAAGGTTCAAAATCTGAATTTTCTTGAACAGATCCGTCAGCAGGAAATCGCAGAAGCTAAAAGGGAGGCTCAGGAGAAAAGGAAAGAGAACATCCAGATGCTGGGGGTTGGAGCATTTATTCCATTTTTCTTTGGCATCCTCATTTTATTCAGCAAGTGGACCCAAAAACGAAAAATCATCAGGTTTCTGGGATTCCTCGGAATTCTGCTGTTGTTTGAATTTATTGCATATTTATTGGATCCATTGATTGTTCACCTTTCTCAGAACATACCCGTTCTGAACCTTTTGTTTCTTTTAATATTGGCATCTTTACTGGTACCTTTGGATAATTGGATGGAGGACTGGGTAAGTGTAAAACTGGCACCTGACTCGAAAATATGATAATGACATGGTGTTGTCTTGATGCCTCGATCCTGACAGTACCTTTGTAATAAATGCGCCAATACTTTGATGAACTTAGATGGTTCAAAAAATCGGCCAGGTTTTACGCCAGGTTTTATGAAAACCAGTGAAAAACAGTAAACTCCGAAAATCGTAAGTGAATGACAATGAAGTCCAAAACAAACCAATACAATCCTAAAAACAACCCTGTATCTCACTCATAATCAGGGGGTCGCTGGTTCCCTGCCCGACTGACATCGGTCAGGCGGGGATCCCAGCTGGGCCCACATGAAAAAGAGCGAGAGTGAGAGCGAGAGCGAGCACTCTCATTCTTTTTCCTCAAGACTCACTCTCACACTCACACTGTCAAGGAGATAGAACAATCTAATATTCCTGGTTAAGCTACTTTTGCCTCCGCGGCGGGCTTGCTCCTTCTCTAAATCCCGCCACCGGCGGGATTCTTAACGCTCGGCCCGGTGCCAGTTTGGTGCCAGGTTTTGGATAAAAATGGGGCGTTTTTGACCGAAAAAATGAGTTGGAAATATTTCTCCCGCAACGAGAGCATCATCTGAAATAG
>CAYPKL010000187.1:0-39244 GCA_964411285.1 uncultured Rikenellaceae bacterium | reverse complement strand
ATCAGAGATAATGGTCTTTACCCCGAAAGGTACTCTGGTAAGCCTCCCAAAAGGAGCTTCCGCTCTCGATTTTGCATATGAGATTCATACTGAAATAGGCAATAAAGCCATCGGTGCCAAAATTAACTACAAGCTCAATCCGATAAGTGCTATCCTTATGAGCGGCGATCAGGTTGAAATTATAACATCAGACATAGCAAAGCCGGAAAAGGAATGGTTATCATTTGTGCGAACATCCAAGGCAAAGGAAGCAATTAAAAGCCAACTCAAAACTGAAACGACTAACCGTATTCAGAAAGGTATGGAGATCCTTGAAGCAAAACTTGGAGAACTCGGAGTAACTCCAAATTCAGAGATTCTCAGAAAACTGATGCTCTCATACGATGTTTTTAACAAGGACGAACTTTACTCGGGGATCGAACTTGGTACTATAAACCTGGAAAATCTTAAAAAAATAATCCGCAAAAGCCCCACAAAAAACGTCATAAAATACTGGGAATTAAAGCTTTTGGGCTCCAAAAAAAGCAAAAAAGAGGATGATGAATCAACCGATGCAAAAATAGACGGAAGTATCCCTTTTCTTTTAAGAGAGAACATTGAAAATGCTGAACAATCGTATGAGATTGCAAAATGTTGTAATCCTATTCCCGGCGATGAGGTAATAGGCTACCGGTCTCCTGAGGGTGGAATTGTAATTCATAAGCCAAAATGTCCGGTTGCCATCAGGTTAATGGCGAACGAGGGAAACAGGATCATTGCGGTTAAGTGGGCTATTCATAAACTGGTCTCCTTCCTGGCAAGAATAAGCATGACCGGTGTTGACAGAATAGGACTTGTTAATGATATTACAAATATTATTTCATCTGAACTTAAGGTTAATATGACCAACATTAACATCAGTGTCCGAGAGGGAATTTTTGAAGGAACTATCGACCTTTATGTGCATCATACCCGAGACCTTAATAACCTGATTCTTAAAATATCAAACGTCAGGGGTATTGAAAATATCAAAAGGGTTGAAGACTTTTCAGAATAGTTCTGGCATTTGCATTCTTAAATTTTTAAAAATATACAGTATAAATTAATTAAGCAGGCATGAAATGATAAGTGATGGTACAAAATCAACTGTAAAACAGATCTTCACTGAGTATCTTGAAAAAAAGGGTCACCGTAAGACTCCTGAAAGATTTGCCATTCTGGATGAAATTTACTCCAGAACCGGTCATTTTGATATAGAATCGCTTTATATTTTCATGAAGAATAAAAACTACCGTGTCAGCCGTGCAACGCTGTATAATACAATTGATTTACTGATTGACTGTAATCTTGTTATAAAACATCAGTTTGGCAAAAATATAGCACAATACGAAAGAGCACATCAATGCAGTCAGCACGATCATCTTATTGATTTAGAGACTGGAAAAGTAGTTGAGTTTTGTGACCCAAGAATTCATGAAATTGTAAGGACGGCAAGTTTACTATACAACTTTACCCCGATGTATCATTCACTATACATTTACGGATCGCTCCAAAAGAAGGAAAAGAAGAAATCAGTTTAACAGAAAACGACATTGGCAGGAAATATTTTGTACCTTGGAATTTGTTTTATAATTCCGATATAATATCTAATATGAACATTGATATATTGTTAGGATTGCAGTGGGGTGATGAGGGAAAGGGGAAAATTGTGGATGCCATTAGTCCCGCTTATGATATTGTGGCACGTTTTCAGGGTGGACCTAATGCAGGTCATTCACTTGAGATTGACAATGTGAAACATGTTTTGCATCTTATCCCTTCCGGAATATTTCATCAGGAGAAGCTCAACATAATTGGTAACGGGGTAGTACTCGATCCGGCCGTTTTCAAAGATGAAATCGAGCACCTTGGCCCGCCTGTAGAAGAACTAAGAAAGAGGCTGGTCATATCTGCGAGGACAAACCTTATTCTACCGACTCACAGGATATTGGATGCTGCTTATGAGAATAAAAAAGGAAATTCAAAAATAGGATCCACTCTAAAAGGAATCGGTCCTTCATATACTGACAAAGCCAGCCGGAATGGGCTGAGAGTGGGCGATATCCTCAATTGGAACTTCATGCAATTGTACCGCAGGCTTGTTGAATATCATGTTGATATTCTGAAGAATTACAATTTCGATTATGATCTTCAGTCATTTGAGAAGGGGTGGTTCGAAGGAATAGAGCTTCTCAGAAGCTTTAGAATAGAAAATACCGAATATCTAATAAATGACCTCATTGCCAATGGCAAAAAAGTACTTGCCGAAGGTGCGCAGGGTACAATGCTTGATGTTGATTTCGGTTCCTATCCGTTTGTTACATCCTCAAGCACCATAAGCGCTGGCGCTTGCACAGGACTAGGCGTATCTCCCAAAAGTATCGGAGAGGTATTTGGCATCTTTAAAGCCTACTGTACCCGGGTAGGAAGCGGACCATTTCCAACAGAACTATGCGATTCAACCGGAGAACTATTAAGGAAGAAAGGGTGTGAGTACGGGGCTACGACAGGACGGCCAAGAAGATGCGGATGGCTTGATCTGCCTGCACTTAAGTATGCCATAATGATAAACGGTGTCACGAAGCTCTTTATGACCAAGCCGGATGTCCTTTCGGGGTTTGACAAAATAAAGGTTTGCAGGTCATACATGATTGACGGCAAAGAATGCGATGAAATTCTTTTCAATAACGATGCAAAAACTGAGCCTGTTTATCTTGAATTTGATGGCTGGAATAATGATATTTCACGAATAAGGGATTACGGGGATTTGCCGGGAGCACTTAAATATTACATTGAGTTTATCGAAGAGCAGACAAAGGTTCCAGTCAGAATGGTTTCAGTCGGACCAGACAGAAATGAAACAATATTCAGATAAACAGCCAGTTTTTATTTCCGGCAAATTTACAGTACATTACCTTGACTATATCGGCAATTCTTTAAAATGTACTCCATCAGAGGAAGTCTCTTTTTACCACGTGAAGAAGGCAATAAGGAGCAAACCTGATAGGTATTATTGGAATATAACAGATTTCGTATATTAGATTTTTTATTTTTACTCATAAATATTTTACCTGCCTGATGAAATCACTCATACAATTTTTTGAAGAAAGTGTTGAAAAGTTTAATAGCAATGTTTACTTATGGGAAAAACCGCAAGACAAATACGAAGGAACAACTTACGGTGAAACCAGAAAACAAGTATATGAATTTGCTGCAGGACTACTGCAACTCGGAATAAAAAAAGGTGACAGGCTGAGCCTTATTTCGGAGGGACGCAACAGTTGGGTAATTGGTGAACTGGGGACTCTTTTTACCGGTGCTATAAATGTTCCCCTGTCAGTTAAACTGACTCCCGAAGAAATCATGTTCAGGATAAATCATTCAGAATCAAAAATGATTCTTTGTTCTTCGATACAGGCTCAAAAACTAAAAAACATAATAGATGATTGTTCTTCGATAGAAAAGATTATTCATTTCGACACCCAGGAAGAATATTCAGATAAGGAGATACATTTTAATGAAGTAAGGAAGCTAGGAAGGGAATGGCTTGATGCACCTGAAAACAAAGCTAAATTTGAAGATATCTTCAAAAGCGTTAAACCTTCGGATTTTGCCAATATCTGCTACACATCAGGAACCACAGCTGATCCTAAGGGGATCATTCTGACTCATGGAAATTATGTTACCAATGTTTATCAATCCTACAGTCTGATGGATATCCCTGCATTTTATAAAACTCTTCTTATACTGCCATGGGATCACTCTTTTGGTCATACGTGCGGAATCTATGCTTTCATGGGAAGGGGGGCCAGTATTGCCTCGGTAAAGACCGGAAAAACTCCAATGGAAACTCTAAGAAATCTACCTTTATGCCTCAAAGAGATAAAGCCTAACCTTCTTATGAGTGTTCCGGCAATCGCCAAGAACTTCAGGAAAAATATCGAAAAGGGTATCAGAGAAAAAGGGAGATTGACAGAGATGCTGTTTAATCATGCAATAGCGATTTCCTATTCATACAATAAGGAAGGCTGGAATAAGGGGAAAGGATTACAAAAATTAAAAAAACCCCTGATAGATCTTTATGATAAAATTATTTTCAGCAAAATCCGCGAAAGTTTTGGAGGGGAACTGGATTATTTTATCGGCGGAGGCGCACTGCTCGATATAGAACTGCAGAGATTCTTTTATGCTCTTAGAATTCCAATGTACCAGGGTTATGGCCTTAGTGAAGCTTCCCCGGTTATTTCTTCAAACTCTACCGGCCGACACCAGCTTGGGTCTTCAGGTGTGCTGGTAAATAACATGGATCTTAAAATTTGTGATGATGAAGGAAAGGAATTGCCTCTCGGTCAGAAAGGGGAGATTGTGATCAAAGGCGGAAATGTAATGTACGGATACTGGAAAAATGAAGCCGCCACCAGGGAAACAATAAAAGATGGGTGGCTATACACAGGCGACATGGGGTACATGACCGAATCGGGGTTCCTGTATGTTCTGGGAAGATTTAAGAGTCTGCTAATTGCAGATGACGGAGAAAAATTTAGTCCTGAAAGCATTGAAGAGGCAATTACAGAGCAGTCTAATTACATAGATCAGTGTATGCTTTATAATAATCAGAAGCCTTATACGGTTGCCCTTATTGTTCCAAATCAGCATGCGCTTAAGATTTACCTGGAAGAGAGGGATCTGACAGCCGATTCCGATGATGGTAAGAAAGCTGTTCTGACACTGCTTGAAAATGAGGTGAATGAATATAGAACAAACGGGAAATTCGGCAGAATGTTTCCTCAGAGATGGCTTCCTGTCGCTCTCGCCATCCTCGAAGAAGGCTTTAGCGAAGAGAACGCATTAATGAATTCGACAATGAAAATTGTAAGGGGAAAGATAATGGACAAATACAGTGAATTAATTGATTATCTCTACACTCCAGATGCAAAAGACGTTGCCAATGAACGAAATATTGAAGAGGTGGAAAAAATGAAACTCGGGTAACAGGATTATCCGATAAATTCAGGAGGAGATCATTAAGAGTCAGTTCTTTAGATCTCCTCCTTTTTGTTTAAATGACAAGACGGTCTTTAAAGGGGAGAAAGGTCATAAAGTCGGCATGATGTACAATGTAAGCTTCAACAGTACGCTTAACGAGATCACCCTCATGGGCATGAGCCGCAATTATATGACATACCTCGGGCGGAACCCCGCACTCCTCAGCGAGTGAAACTCCTGAGAACGGATGCCTCATATATTGTCCATATCTTCCCTGAACAGCTTTCCCTTCTGCATCAAGTTCATATTCGAGCAATTTTCCAACGTCAGCGAGTATAGCTCCTGAGATAAGCACATCCATATTAACAGGCATATCCTTGCCAAAAAAATCATTCATTTTCTCACCGGAAGCTTTGGCGATGTGAACTACGCATCTTTTATGATCCATGAAGCTCACTTTCAGATCCGGTCCGCATAGTAGTGTAAATGGTATCCGGTCAAGATCTTCCGCCTTAAGTGCACTTCTTTCCAGAGCTATTTCCCAGGTTCTGGCGGTCTTTTCACGAAGGGATTCATCGTTAATCCATTCAAGCTCAGGCCATAAATTTCTAATAGTTTCTTTCATTAAGAATGATTTTGACTATTTAAGTTTTGAAATTATTGCGTCTGTCATCTGTATTGTAGAAGCTGCTCCGTTATTTACCACATCAGGTCTTCCGGAAAGCTTCATCATATCGTAAGTTTTGACTTTACCCTCAATTATTACCTCTGCAACAGCTTTTCTGATTTTCGAAGAAATAGCTTTTTCGTCGATATAGTCAAGCATCATGCATGCAGATTCAATCATGGCAACAGGATTGACAATGGGGATCTCATAGCCGGCGTATTTAGGCGCAGATCCGTGAGTGGGTTCAAAGACAGCAATTCCATCGGATGAAAACTGAGCGCTGCACGCAAATCCCAGTCCTCCTATCAATCCTGCAAATGCGTCAGATACAATGTCGCCGAACATATTTCCGGCAACAATAACCCCATAATCTTCCGGATTCTTTGTCAACCACATCATCTGGGCATCAATATTGGTATTCAGCAATTTAATTTCAGGATAGCTGTTCTTCTGCATCTCTTTTGCAATCTTCCACATCAATCCTGATGTTTCACGGATCACATTTGGTTTTTCACATACTGTAACTGATTTATATCCATATTTTCTGGCATGTTCAAAAGCTGCAGAAACAATTCTTTCGGTGGCTTTTTTTGTAAAGATCCTTGCCGAAACTGATAGTTCTTCGCGCGGGACTTTACTGAAGTTCTCTGCAAACTTACGATGAGTCATCAATGCCTGATATACCTGTTCCGGGGGATTCGTCCATTCCACTCCTGAATAAAGGCATTCGGTATTCTGGCGAAAGATCACAACATCAACAGAAGGTTCCTCTATCATGTTGTCTTTACCCCTTCTGATGAAGTTCAGGGGATTTCCATTATATGATTTGCATGGGCGTAAACAAATGTCAAGGTTGAATTTCTGTCGCAGACCAACTATCGGACTTGAGTACACAAAGCCTTTTCCCTGAAGAGAGCTGTCTAGTTCGGAAGCCGCCTCCTCGTTTGGTTTTGATGTAATTGCACCAAACAGGGCAATTTTATGGGTCTTAATAAGATCAAGAGTTCTCTGGGGCAAAGGATTTCCTTCCCTACGCCAGAATTCCCAGCCAATATCTGCATGAATATAGTCTGCTTTAAATCCTGAGGCATCAAGAACCCTTAATGCCTGTTCCAAAACTATTAAGCCGATCCCATCGCCGGGTAATGTTACAATTGTTCTTTTATTCATATTGGAAGAAATGAATTTAGTTTAAGGATGTTGCAGTAAAAATAGCAAAATTTGAATGATCTGTCCTCATCGGCTTTTTTTGCTTTAAAAACATTAAAGAAAAATGGTTACTTTTGTGGCTGGCTTTCTGATAAATTAATAAGCATGAGCACATTGTCCAAGTTAAATCCTTCGCCGGTCTGGAAGTACTTTGAGGAGATTTGCAAAATACCAAGGCTGAGCAAAAATGAAGCGTCCATACGAACATATCTTCTTGATTTTGCGTTAAAGAATAATCTGGAATCAAAGGAAGATACAGCAGGTAATATTTTAATTTTCAGGCAGGCATCGCCAGGATATCAAAACGTCAGGACAGTGGTTCTTCAGAGTCATATGGATATGGTTGGCGAGAAAAATGCAGACTATCCACATAACTGGGCTAAGGATTCAATAATTCCGGTCATCGATAATGAATGGGTATCAGCCAAAGGAACCACTCTCGGGGCTGATGATGGTATTGGAATTGCCTCACAACTTGCAATTTTAACTGATAAAAACCTTAAAGCAGGAAAAATTGAATGTCTTTTTACAGTTGATGAGGAATCGGGGATGACGGGAGCCATCAATTTAAAGAATGATTTTTTCGAAGGAAGAACCCTGCTCAATCTTGACTCAGAGGATGAAGGAATTCTTTTTATCGGATGTGCTGGAGGAATGGATACTGTAGGTACCTTTAAATACAGGAAGAAAGCTGCATTAAAAGACGAAAAAGGATTAGAGATATCAATAACCGGTCTTCGCGGGGGCCACTCTGGTGACGAAATCCACAAAGGATTCGGGAACTCGGTCAAATTAATGACCCGGATTTTATCCGATCTCACTAATCAGTATGATATCTCCCTGTCAGCATTCAATGGCGGTAATCTTAGAAATGCAATACCCCGTGAAGCATTTGCAGTTATCACTGTCAGGAATTTTTTAAAAGAACAGGTTTTTAAAGCGATTGAGAACTATCAGATAGAGTTTGATAAGGAATTCGATAGTTTGGAAGCCCAACTTAAGGTCTCAGTAAAAGAGGTTGATTCTCCTGATTATGTAATGAACAAAACAGGTCAGGCAAAATTACTTGATTCTCTTCATTGCTGTCCTCACGGAGTAATTGCGTGGTCGAAGGAGATGGAAGATCTGGTTGAGACCTCTACAAATCTTGCTTCAATAAGTTTCTCTGAAAAAAACACCGTAAAAATTGTTACAACACAAAGGAGTTCGGTGGAGTCATCAAAACATGAGGTTGCATCAAGAGTAAAAATGTGTCTTTCTATTGCCGGAGCAGAAGTGGTTCATTCCGATGGTTATCCTGCCTGGACGCCAAGCCTTAAATCGGAGATTCTTAGAATAACAAAAAAATCGTATCAGAGGCTTTTTGGGAAAGAACCTGCTGTAAGAGCCATTCATGCAGGGCTGGAGTGCGGCCTTATCTTCGAAAAATTCAAAGGAATTGATATGATTTCCTTCGGACCTACAATCAGAGGCGCTCATACTCCTGAAGAAAAAATAGAAATCGGAACGGTACAGATGTTCTGGGATCTTCTCACCGATGTAATCAAAAACATACCGTCAGAAAGGAGTTAAGTCTGGAAAAAGGAATTTTATTAACATACATAGAATTCATCCTTCCCCGCGCCGCAGATGGGGCATATATAATCAGAAGGAAGTTCACTGAACTGAACTCCCTGGTCAATGCCGGAAGCGCTGTCGCCCTCTTCCGGATCGTAGACAAAACCACAGATTGAACATTTAAATTTTTCCATTAACACAATATTCGTCAGGATTTAATTTTTCGGACAACATCAATTACGGTGCCATCGACCCATTTTATGGCTGCAACAATATCATCTTCGAACTCAGGTTTCATTGGTATACCGCATATTTTATCAGCTTCAGCTTTAAGCTCCTCAATGGTCACAACAGGAAGATTGCTGTTTCTGACGCTCTCAATAAGATCCTTTCTCAAAGGATTAATTGCTATCCCTCTTTCGGTGATAATTACATCAATAAGCTCTCCGGGACCACAAAGTGTTGTAACCTCATCAACAATAACGGGTATCCTGTCGCGGAAAAGAGGTACCGGCAATATTACGTTTCTTGCGTGCAGACAATTCTGCCAGCCTCCGATTCCGTGAAGCAGATATCCGTCAGAGTGAGTGACCACATTACCATTGAATTTAAGGTCAATTTCGGTAGCGCCAAGTATCATAATATCCATCATACTGGTAAGATTACCTTTAGAATGGTAGTTATAAGCATTAAAAACCGAGTATGGGATATGGTTGGGATTTTTTCCAACTGAAACTACAGAGTCAAGATCAAAAACCTGTGCATCAAGAATATATCCCATCTGCCCCTGTTCAAGCATTTCAACCATGTACCTGGTGCTGCCACCGAATCCAAATTTTGACTTCCACCCCCTTTTCCTTAAAATCTCATGTAGGAACACGGCTATTGCCAATGAAGTACCACCAGCCCCTGCCTGCATTGTAACACCATCTTTGAGAATGCCAGATTTTTCCAGAAAAGATGCGGTGAGTTCTGCAATCAATAATCTGTCGGGGCTCTTTGTGATCTGGGTAGTGCCTGACACAATTTTTTCCGGAATCCCTATTTTATCAACAACAACTACATAGTCAACATTATTCCCTTCAACCTCCATTGGAAAGCATGGAATATCCACCAGATTGTCGGTCACAACAATCACCTTTTCAGCATACATTGAATCAACCTTTGCATAACCCAAAACACCGCAGGCAGAACGGCCACCAGTACCTTTTGCATTTCCGTAATAATCGGCAGAAGGAGCTGCTATTACTGCGATATCTATTTTTACATCACCATCCTGTATAGCCTGAACACGTCCGCCATGTGATCGCAATACGGCAGTACCTTTCATCCTTCCCTCGGAAACGAACCTTCCCAGCGGACCATTCATACTACCTTCAATCCTGTTAATGGTTCCGTCTTCAAGATATTTAATTACAGGATCATTACATGGAAATGAAGCTGAAGGGAACCAGACAAGATCTTTCACCCCCATTGCCGACGCCAGGTCAAATACCTTGTTACTCACAAGATCGCCATCCCGTAAGTGATGATGGGTTGAAATTGTCATTCCGTCACGGAGGCCACACCTGCTAAGGGCTTCTTCAAGTGATGATACTACCTTGTTGCCATCACCAGGAAAATCTGCACAAGTCGGGATTGGCGGGCCATACTTATTTCCTGATGGCCTGTACCCTCCTACTCCTTTAAAAGGGATGACAGCTTTACCATTGATTTCGAGAGGCACTGCTCTGCCGGCAGCATTAATAACAGTAGGGATTGCCATATCGCCTGTCAGGTTAATTTTTATTCTTTTCTAGGAAATTTCATTTATCCAGTTGTCTGGTAATAACCCCAGCTTAATTGCAAGGTCAATTGTTTTTTGTGCCCGAGCCACCACAGGCGAATCGATCATTTTAGATCCCAGGGCAACTACTCCCTGACCTTTTTTTTCAGCCTCTTTAAAAGCCATAACGATCATTTTGGATTTTTCTATTTCACCATTTTCAGGAGCATATCCCTGCCTGATAACTGGTATCTGACGAGGGTGTATACATCCCATTCCTTCAAAACCCAGAGCTTTCGAGGCCAGGACATTTTTCAGAAGTCCATCCATATCATCTACATCCGAAAACACAGAATCAATCGGCTGTTTACCCGCAGCCTTGGCAGCTATCACCAACCTTGTTCTTCCATAGAGTGACTCTATACCCTCCTTTGTTCTCTGAACGCCCAGATCAGCAGTAAAATCTTCCAGTCCTATTGCCAATGCCACAATGTTTTCTGAAGATCCGGCAATCATGAATGCTTTTTCAATTCCGAGCGCCGATTCAATGATCGGCATAAGATATACTGGATTATTAAGGTTATGGCGCCTCTTTATTTCTGAAATCCGTTTTTCTACAGAAACAATAGCATCGGGGTTCTCGCATTTGGGAATAAGTACCAGATTTACATTATGGGGTATAACGGAATCAAGATCCCTCAGTCCGCGGTCCCCCTGATTTATCCTTACCATACGCTCGGCACCATAGAAATTTACCTGCCTCAAAGCGTTCCTGACAAGTATTCTGGCTTCATTTTTTCTTTCAGGAGCTACTGAATCCTCAAGGTCCAGGATAATGCCGTCTGCGGAATGTAATCCCGCATTTATCATCATGCCGGGTGTATTGCCGGGGAGATAAAGACGAGAAAAACGAAACCTGTCAGCGTTTGTTGAATAGAGGTTTTCAGAAATAAGATCAGGAAGATATTCAAGGTCCGTATCCACAATTTGCTTTACAGCAGCTTCCAGTCGGGCCGAAATAACAAAAGGCAGAGCTCCGGCATCTTCGATTTTCAGATAAGCATCTTTAATTCCGAAAAATGACAGGATATCAAGGCAAAGATTTTTTATTGAAACGCCATATAAAGGGTAAACCTTTGATTTCAGTTCAATTACTATTCCTCCCTCGTTTTTCAACTCAAGAGTTACCTCACAATCGGATCTGACTTTGGGACCTGAATTTCCAGCATGTGCCAACATAATGCTCATATTACCAACTGGTTTGTTTCAATACAAACCTACTATTTTTTTTTATGTAAACAGCCGGAAGAAACAGAATAGATTACAGGTGAGGTAATTAAAATTGCAGGTATTACTAATCCATTTCCAAAATATTTTCATCCTGAAGTACTGATTGCCCAGGTGCAACCTTAATACCTGTAATTACTCCGTCTCGTTCCGCTTTTATTTCATTTTCCATTTTCATTGCCTCAAGACTGAATAATCTCTGATTTTTCTGAACCGACTCACCGACAGTAACAAATATCTTTACAATAATGCCTGGAAGCGGGGACTTAACTTCAGTTTTCGGACCGCCGGTCTTTTTCTCAATATCTTTCTGAGGTTCCCTGATTGATGATCTCACAACAATCGGAGTCTTATTGACTTTCGTTTCTTTTTGTATCTCAACGTTATAGTCAGTGCCATTTACTTTCAATTTAGCAGTAGTCCCATTGAGTGAGAGGACTTCCACGTCGTATTCTTTTCCGTCAATCGCAAATTTAAAGTTTTTCATTTCCCAGAAATAAACCGGTTATTTAACTAACCGCTTAAGTGAATAATAAATAGATTGATACTATCGTAGATTTCGCATACTGTATAACTTTGAACTCCATGGTGAATATGTTTTAGAAACGCGTTTTACTGTAATTATATCGCTCTCCTCATCATGGGTTTCATTAAAATAAAGGTACAGGGCCATTGCTACAGCTGCCTTGTCAGCGGAACGCTCATCATGAAATTGCTTCACAGCTGTCTTATCAGAAATTTTGTTATTTCTCTTGTTGGGCCTGAAGGTGGAAATCCATGGAAGCAGGTAACGGAAAAACAGGAACAGGAATACAACTGAAAGTAAAGCTATATTTAAAATTATAAGCACATTAACCAGAGTAATCTGGTGTGGTGTCATTTCTGTAATAAGGATCATGCCAGGATGCATTTTTATCGGATTTACAAAGGTATATTGGCATGTTTTTTCATAGGTCCCGGATCTTTCTTTGTTGCCAGAGTCCGCAGGGCCCTGATAATTCTGAATCTTGTATTCCTGGGTTCAATGACATCGTCGATGTAGCCATATCTGGCTGCCTCATAGGGATTTGCAAATTTATTCCGGTATTCAGTTTCCTTTTCAGAAATGTATGACGCTTTTTTATCAGGGTCATTAATCTCACTTAATGTCCTGCCTTCGAGGATCTCTATTGCCCCTGATGGCCCCATCACGGCAATTTCGGCTGAAGGCCATGCATAATTAATATCGCCATGCAACTGTTTTGATGACATTACGCAATGAGCTCCCCCATACGACTTTCGCAGAGTGACCGTAACTTTTGGTACTGTGGCCTCTCCATAAGCAAACATCAATTTTGCCCCATGGACGATTATGCCGCCATACTCCTGTCCACTGCCTGGCAGGAAGCCGGGGACATCAACCAGGGTAATAATAGGAATGTTAAAAGCATCACAAAACCTTACAAATCTTGCTGCTTTTCTCGATGCATCTATGTCGAGCACTCCGGCCAGAAAATTAGGTTGATTTGCAACAATTCCAACAGGCATACCACCCATTTTTGCAAAACCAACAACTATATTTCTGGCATACCCGGCGTGGATCTCCAGGAATTCATTATTATCAATAATTTTATAAATAATATCCTTTATCTCATAAGGTTGATTTGTATTTTCAGGAATAATTCTGTTCAGGTCATCATCTTTCCTTTCTATCGGATCGTCACATTCGGTTAGAGGCGGCTCCTCCATATTATTCTGTGGAAGATAACTAAGTAGTTTGCGGATAAGCAAAAGGCCATGTTCCTCCTCATCAACGACAAAATGAGCAACTCCCGATTTGGTTCCATGAACATGGGATCCGCCAAGGTTCTCTGTTGAAATATCCTCACCTGTCACTGTTTTTGTAACTTTTGGTCCCGTTACGAACATATAGCTGCTCTTCTCACTCATAATGATGAAGTCAGTAAGAGCGGGCGAATAAACTGCTCCTCCCGCGCACGGGCCAAAGACTGCTGATATTTGTGGAATCACGCCTGATGCCAGAATATTACGCTGGAAAATTTCGGCATATCCGGCCAGGCTTCTTACACCTTCCTGGATCCTTGCTCCTCCGCTGTCGTTAATACCAATTACAGGAGCTCCAACTTTCATGGCCTGATCCATTATCTTACAGATTTTAAGAGCAAATGTTTCCGACAGTGATCCGCCGAATATTGTAAAGTCCTGGGCAAAAATAAACACTACTCTTCCGTCAATGGTACCATGACCTGTAACAACTCCATCGGAAAGATATTTTTTATTACCCATTCCAAAATCTTCAGTCCTGTGGGTCACGAACATATCATACTCTTCGAAACTGCCTTCATCAAGCAGGATATTAATTCTTTCCCTTGCTGTTAATCGTCCTTTGGAATGCTGGTCGTCAATTTTTTGAATTCCTCCTCCCAGACGGGCTTTTTCTCTCAGGTCGATTAATTTTTTGACTTTTTCCTGACTATCCATTTATTTAATAATAACTTATTTACTTTTTTTCACATAATTCAATAAGCACCCCATAAGTGGACTTCGGGTGCAAAAATGCAATTTCCAATCCCTCTGCCCCTGCTCTTGGAACAGAATCAATCAGTTTTACCCCTGCTTTTTGTGCCGCTTCAAGTTTTTCTTCAATATTATCAACTGCAAATGCAAGGTGATGAACACCTTCGCCTCTCTTCTGAATAAATTTACTGATCGGTCCTTCGGGGTCTGTCGATTCCAGAAGCTCAATTTTTGTCTTGCCTATTTTGAAAAATGCGGTACGGACTTTCTGGTCGGCTACTTCTTCAATTCTGTAGCAACTTAATCCGAAGATAGTTTCGTATAATCTGATTGAATTCTCGAGATTTTCAACTGCAATTCCAATATGTTCAATATGTGAGGGATTCATTATCAGTGGCTCTATTATGAAAGATATAAAAGAACAAAATTAGCTGCTAAAAGGAACTCACTGCAGATAAAAATCATGTTTTAATGATTTATTAAAAAAAGAATCAGCTAAAACGGGAAATCCTCAGGTTTGGTAATTCCCGTTTCTTTTACTTCAGGCTTTTTGGCTGCAAGATGTATAGGATTACCATTTACATAAATAGCTTTGTATGGAGTTGTCGGACAAGCATTTTCACAATGTCCGCAGCCAATACATATTTCCTCGTTTGTTTCAGGAATAACAAGATTACCCTCATACGGGATCATGTAAACAGCTTTTGTCGGACAGCTTTCTGAGCAGGCTCCACAGGCAGTCTTCTCAGTTTTAACGATGCAATTGTCCTTAATAAATATAGCTTTCCCGATCTGACTCAGTTTCTTAGCCTCGAGAGAAAGTGGTTTTAATGCATAGGTGGGACAAATTTCTGTACATTTTGTGCAGTTATACTGACAGAAACCTTTATGATAATCCATCACCGGCTGCATAAATCCAGCTATACCGTATTGCCTTATGGCCGGCTCAAGCACATTATTCGGGCACACTGTAATGCAAAGTGAGCAAGCTGTACAATGACTGTTGAAATCCTCAATAGATCCGGCGCCCGGAGGGCAGACCGGAAATGTTTTTTCTTCTTTAACGGTAGACTCTCTTTTCGGAACAGGAACGCTTTTCTCCTGTCCTCTTGAAGAATATGGTATGCCAAAAAGAAGAAGAAGTGATCCGGCGATAAATTTACGTTTGCTCTCATCAGTTTTCCGGTCTTCAGTTTCGTGACCAATAAAGGTGTAAGACAAAGCTTTTTCGGGACAAGTATAAATGCAGTCAAAACAATTAACACACCGGGTTACATCAATTTCGTGATTCAGGAAGTCGATACATGAAGATTTACATCCAATTGAACATCTTCCGCATCGGGTACACTTGCTTTCATTGTACCTGATCCGGAAAAGTGATATTTTTGACAGAAATCCCAGAAAAGTACCTACCGGACAGATCATATTACAATAGAGTCTGCCTTTTGTCAGTGACAGGAGGCCTACAATAATGAAGAAAGCTGATGGTAAGGAGTAAGTAATAAGTTCATAGCCATCCAGTTGAATATGATTTAATGAATAATTATCAAATTTAACAAGTATCCCCGAAAAAAAATTATTTAACAATAAAACAACCGGTTTTATAAGATAGGTCATAAATCTGCCGAATATGCTGTAGGGATCCAGGAGTGTCAAAAAATATATACCCCAGATTATAGTCCCGGCGATTGTAATAACCAGAATTGAATAACGGATAATTGTATAAGGTTTTTTATAACCAAACCTTCTGAATTTTTTTTTGATGTAACCACCTATTCTGCTGAAAAGGTCCTGTCCTATTCCAAGAGGACAAAGGAATGAGCAATATGTCCTGCCGGAGAGGAGAGTAAGTAACAGCACAACTAAAAATCCTCCTGCAGCAATTGTCTTAAGGTTAAAAAATTTTATAACAGAAGGAATAAACTGGAAATAAAGCAGATAATTAATATAATTCTTAGGCATTATCGCTTTGAAATCGATAAAAATAAAAATGAAGAATACCAGGATAACTGCAGAAAAAACTATGCGAAATCTTCTGAGAAAGGATGAGGTCATTTTCAACTACATTTTAATACGCTTAATATTAAGCGTGTCCAGCTTGATGTTCCCAATTCCCATTTTGCTTGCAATAAGAAGATAATCAATTTTTTCAGGTTCAATACCAAGCATTTTGGCAGCAGCGGCATCACCTGCAACCCAGTCAGTTGTTATAATAAGTGACTTCATTTGTACAACATCTTCTTTTGAAACTCCCATTGGACCATGTTTTACGAGAACATTGTAGCAGTCAATAATATTAAGCGCCGGTTTCTTCTCAAACAACGCAAAATCGGCAATGCACTGATGGAGGTTGTTGGCATGCCAGTATCCCCTGTTCCAGACAAGTCCCATTGCATTTTTCAGGGAACAGGTCATTCGTGTTGAGTTGTGGTCCTTTAAAACAGGAACGTTTATATAAACATCTGTCTCCAGTAGAAGCTCATGGACTTTAGCGTTTTTAAGCTTTACTCCGGCGGGAATACTTATCTCCTGATAATATTTTTCAGAATTAGCGGGTACTACTTTTGCCCCGGCTGATTTAGCGGCTTTTTCAATACCGGAATTCTTATAGGTATTTATCCAGTTGTCAATTGAATGATCGAGTACATAAACTTCCTTAGCACCAGCTTTAAAGCAGTGTTCTATAATTCTTTTTACAAGCAGGGGATTGGTATTTGCAGCGAGGTCAGGCAGGACATCCCATCCAATATTAGGTTTAATCAGTACTTTTTGACCTTTCTTTACAAATTCACCTATCCCTCCCAACTCCTGTATGCCCAGATCGAACATTGAGTCAGGGTTACCACCCATAACTGCAATCATATCGTATTTTGCAGCAACCGGAGAAGATGCCCATAGTTTATTATAACCACCTAAGCTAAAAACAGCTCCTGTGGCTAGTCCGGCACTGAGAGAGGTTTTAAAAAAAGCTCTTCTTTTCATCATTTCCAATCATTGCTAACCATAAACAGAAAGGATTCGAAAAATACGACATTTTTTTATTATTATTCCATAATCAATGTAAATTGTATATTAGCAACCCGATTGAATTCATTAATCAGAATTTGATCTATATTAACTTTCCTTGTTATTATTTGTTTAATATTTTTAATGTTAAGAATGTATGAAAGTATTATTTTATGATTGTTTTTCCGGGATCAGCGGTGATATGAATTTAGGTGCAATGCTGGAGTTAGGAGTCGACAAAGATTTCCTTATTAAAGAACTAAGTAAATTAAATCTCAAAGGCTGGGAACTGATTTCAGAAAAAGACCAGCGGCACGGCATAATGGGAACCAAAGTCACGGTAAAGCAGACCCTCCATGATCACAATCACAGGCACCTTTCAGATATTGAGCAAATAATTTCAGGTTCCTCACTTAATGAGGACGTTAAGAAAACGGGAATGAAGATTTTCAGAAAGGTGGCCGAAGCAGAAGCTCTTGTTCATGGGATCGATGTGAATGAGGTTCATTTTCATGAGGTTGGAGCCATTGATTCCATTATTGATATTACAGGTGCAGCAATTTGTTTTCATGCCCTTAATGTTGACAGGGTTTTTGTATCAGAAGTTGAACTTGGCGGAGGTTTTGTCAGATGTGAACATGGCAAACTACCTGTTCCTGCTCCGGCAACAATTGAAATCATCAAAGGGATTCCTGTAAGGAAGGGGGGGGTCGATTTTGAGGCAACAACCCCAACCGGTGCTGCAATACTTTCCGCTCTGGGAACTGATTTTGGCAGCAACGCTTCTGTCAGGATCAGTAAAACAGCCTATGGAGTTGGTCATAAGGATCATCCTGATGTTCCTAATCTTCTGAGAGTTTCGCTTGGAGAAATTGCTGATAATGAAAATACAGGACATGATGCTCTCCATATTGAGTGTAATATCGACGACATGAATCCTGAATTCTATGAGCACATATCCGACCGGCTTTTTAAAGCAGGCGCTTCAGATGTGTTTTATACAAACATCATCATGAAAAAAGGAAGACCCGGAATAATACTGAACATAATCTGCGAAACAGGTCTGGCTGACTTAGTTAAAGAGATCGTGTTCTCAGAGTCAACATCACTTGGGATCAGAACTTTTCAATTCAGGAAAGATACTCTTGTAAGAGAATTCAGCAAGGTTCCCACAATATATGGTGAGGTCACTTTAAAACACTCATATTTCAAGGGGAAAGTGGTATCTGTTAAACCTGAATTTGAAGATTGCAAAAGAATTGCCCTGGAAAGGAGAATCCCCTTAAAAGATGTATATAACAATATTATTTCAGTAATAACCAAGGCTCAGAATTAAACCATGGAAAATAATCTACTGGAAAAACTCGATACAATTCTGAAGGACCTCAAATCATTCGTCGTTGCCTTTTCAGGAGGAGTTGACAGTTCATTTCTTCTTTACAGGGCGCATACTCTGAAGAGTCTCAATATCGTTGGTGTAACAATCAGGACACCCTATATTCCAGCCGTTGAAATAAAAGAAGCTGCTGAGTTTGCCATAACCCACAGAATAAATCACAAAATAATAGATATTACTTTCCCTGAGGTTATCAGAAATAATCCAGTTGAAAGATGTTATCTCTGTAAAAAGACTCTTTTTACGGAATTACTTTCGTTTGCAGCAGAAAATGGATACAGCCACGTTATTGACGGAACAAATGCGGATGACACAAAAGTTTTCAGGCCCGGGCTTAAAGCTTTACAGGAGCTAAATATAAGAAGTCCGCTGCTCGAGGCAGGAATGACGAAAAATGATATAAGGGAGATTTCACACCATTCCGGCCTTCAGTTTTGGGACAAACCTGCAATGGCCTGTCTGCTTACAAGAATTCCTTATAATAATGAAATCGATACCGTAGTGCTTAATATGATTGAAAAAGCAGAGTATTTTCTTACTTCAAAAGGCTATCCGGGAACCAGAGTCAGAGTCCATGGTGATCTGGCAAGACTTGAGTGCCTCCCGGGATATCTGGAAAAGATTGTTCACACACCTGAAAAAGAACTTATTATAGAGAATCTAAAAAAAATCGGATTCAGATATATATCTTTGGATCTCGAAGGATACAGATCAGGTAGCTCCGATCCGGTAAATTCAATTGTATGACAAAAAAAGAAATTGAAAATCTTCTTAATGAAGTAAGGGATGGAAAAAAAAGTGTTGAACAGGCTCTTGAAGTCCTCAGAGATTTTCCTTACAAAGATCTTGGATTTGCAAGAATAGATCATCACAGGGAAATTCGTACCGGCTACCCTGAAATTATATATTGTGCAGGCAAATCAGTCGGTCAGGTGGTTGAAATTTTCAGAATAATGTCTGAGAAAGAAAACAATGTTGTTGGAACGCGTGCCAGTGAAGAGATGTTTAAGGCTGTGAAAAAAGCAGTCGCTTCAGCACTTTTTTATCCCGAAGCCAGGATCATTAGCGTTCAGAAGAAGAAACTTGTAAGTCCGGAAGGTAGAATTGCAGTTATTACCGCCGGGACATCTGATATTCCTGTTGCAGAAGAAGCTGCGGTAACCGCTGAACTTCTTGGTAATAAAATATTAAGGATTTACGATGCCGGAGTTGCGGGGATTCACCGTCTGGTCGACAAGCTACCGGAAATAAGAAGCTGCAGGGTAGTTATTGTAATAGCAGGAATGGAAGGTGCACTGGCAAGCGTAGTAGGCGGTCTGGTAGATAAACCTGTAATTGCAGTACCTACAAGTGTAGGATATGGTGCAAATTTCGGAGGCATCTCCGCACTTCTCGCGATGCTCACCAGCTGCTCCTCCGGCGTGACCGTGGTAAATATCGATAATGGATTCGGAGCCGGTTTTTCTGCAAGTATGATCAATCAGATGAAGTAGATTTTTTATGCCCGGGAAAATACTACTCTCTACTGCCTATTTCCCTCCCTCAGAATATTTCGGTCATATCAGGAATTCTGAAGAAGTCTGCATTGAACAGGAAGAAAATTATCTGAAGCAGACATACCGTAACAGGTGCAGGATTCTCACATCAAACGGTATAATGAACCTTTCTGTCCCTGTTCTCAAAGGCGGAAGTATTAAAACACAAACAAAGGATGTAAGGATCGATTACTCAAAAAGATGGCAGCAGATTCATTTAAGGGCCCTCACCTCCTCTTATAACCGTTCACCCTATTTCCAGTTTTTTTCTGACAGTTTTGAAAAGATACTGATCAGCAATCACAAATTCCTTCTCGATCTTAATATTGAACTGCTTAAGAAATGCCTTGAAATCCTTCAAATAAATAAGAATATTTCTTACACCCTTTCTTACGAACCTGTTACCGTTCCAGATAATGATTTTAGGTACCGAATATCACCAAAAGTGAAGTCAGATATCCATCAAAAGGCATATATACAAGTATTTAATAACAGCGGATTTGTACCCCGGCTAAGTATTCTTGACCTTATATTCAATATGGGGCCGGAATCAATTGAGTATCTTTAGGCAGGACTTATATTCTATGTTATCTGACTTGTTCACATTATCGGACAGTAAAAAAAAAGGCTCTATGAGCCCTTTTTAACCGGAAGTAGTTCAAAGTATTAATAACCAAACTTATAGCCAAGCGTAACCATGAAAATATTTTTTGTTGTGTTCAAAGATGATGATACATTCTCTGAAAAAGTATTGTAAAGAATGTAGTCCTGAGAATTACTCATGTTTACGTAACCAAGATCCACATTAAAATTTTGTTCCCTGAAGCCTAAACCGCAAGAGATTGAGCTATGGTGCATATCTTCATTTAATTCTCCCGGTCTGAATACTTTACCATAATAACCGTAACCTCCCCTGAAATACAATTTATTCAGTCTGAATTCTCCTCCAAACCTTAAATTACCAGTTCGTTGCAGCGTATTCTTTATCTCAAGATTCTTCTCGCTGTAATCATAATCATCCCCTGTTTCAGAGAATTTTGCAGTAGAATAATCAATATATTCATAATCAGCGCTTAAAATGGCAACTTTCCTGATCTGTACTGCAAAACCGCCTATGGCTCTGAAAGGAGTTGTCAGAGCATAATTGTACCTGTTGGGATCATTCTCGAATTCATAGCTGTCATTACCATCAAAATTAGAACTAATGTTATCATAGAAATACTCGTCAATTTTGTATCTGGTAGGTGAATGGAATGCCAGTCCGATCCTGATGCTTTCGATTGGTTTTATTATTGCCCCGATCTTAAATGAGACTCCGGTTCCGGTATTCTCAAAGTGTTCGGTGTATGTAAAATCTTTTAATCCGGCGTCCATAACGTAGTCAGCTTTTTCAAGATGTTCATAATGACCAGTATATTTTAACCGGTTTATTCCCAATGTTGCACCAAAAAATATTTTATTTGAAATATTGCCACCGATTGAAAATGCATGTTCACCTGTATATCCCTGGTTGGTTATGATCCTTCGCATGTTTTGTCCGTAAACTGAGCCGATATTATCACCGTAATTATTGAACGCTGTTCCGTAACTTGTTGAATTAGTTCCTGTAATTGTATCAATAATCCAGGCGTCGTAAGCAAGGCCTGCGGCGCCGCTTAAGTCATTATAATTGGTTCCTTCACTTATGTCGGCCCAGTAATCGGCCATAGAGCTGGTGTTGTTTATTCCCTGGATTCTTACGGTTGAATTAAGATTGTTAGTCTTGTTGAATGAATATCCGAAGTTAAGGGAAACCAACCCTGTTTCCTTATTTGAAGAGATCAATTTGCTTACAATACCTGCCTGTCCCAGGTTGAAATTATAAAGGTAATCAGTAGTTGATCCATTAAATCCAGCAGTTGTTTTTGAATGGAATAACTGGGGTGTGATTGATATTTCTGATGATCTGAATACTCCAAGGCCTGCTGGATTTTGTGTAAGTGTCGACAGATCGCCTCCAACAGCGGTAAAAGCCCCACCCATTGACATAAATCTTGCTGTCCCATTATAGAATATCTGCGAATATCTAAGAGCGTCATCTACATTTTGAGCTAATATTCCGGAAAATGTGAGGAATATCGAAGCCAGAACTATTGTTATTTTTTTCATTGGAATTTAATTTTTATTTAAACCTATTCCCGCACTCTGAACAGAATGAATTTAAATCATGCAAAATTTTTTGTTTTTACTATCTCCTTCTGCCTGATGAGCCTGATGAGCCTGATGAACTCCCGGAGGATGAAGAAGAGGAGGAGCCTGATGAATATGAGCCACCACTGCTTCTCGAATATGATCCTGAAGATGAACCACTGCTATAGGTTGATCCTCCTGATGAACGGTAAGATCCTCCTGAGTAGGTTCCTCCGCCTGAGCTTCTTCTGGAGGGAGTTGAATAACTTCCTGAACCACTATTTGAAGAGTTGGATCTGGGCTGACCTGAAGAATATGATGAATTGTTTCTTCCGCTGTTTGATGAATTCTGATAATATCTGCGGGTTGATGAATTATTGTTGTTAACATTTGAATTAACCCTTGTATTATTGTATGATGGCCGTGTGCTCATCCTGGGATTACTGTAGCTGGGTGTATAGCTCCTGTTGACAGAGTTGTATTCAGGTCTTGAATCAGCGGAACTCCTTCTTGACTGATTGCCTGACAGGTTCTCACTACCGGATTTTGAAGAATTCTGATCAAGTTTTCTTTCAGTAGCTGTTCCAGCTTGCTGAGAAGTCCCCTGTGATGAAGTTCTCCGTGAACCTGAGGTTACAACCTCACCTGAAGCAGGCCTGGCGGCTTCTGAGGTACCTGATCCTCCGGTGGCATTTGTAGCTCTTCTGGATGCTGAAGCCTCGGGAGAAGCATTGCCGCCTGACCATTTTGTCGAATAAGTGCTCTGCCTTTCTCTTCTTCCATAAGAGATATTACTTTCACCATAATAAGGAGAATAGTAACTGTAATAAGGACTGTAAAATCTGTTATATAATCCTCCGTAAAAATAGTTGCCATAATAACCGCCATTAAACCCGCCGCCATAATAACCGCCATAACCATATGAATAGTATGGATCATAGAAATATGAATCGTAGGAATAAGGATTATAGGAATAAGGGAAGCCGCCATAGAAAGAATTGTATCCGAAAGAAGGCATCATGTAAAAAGGATCTCTCCAGTAAGGATAAAAGGAACTTCCATAAAATCTCCTTAACCTGCCTGAATAAGAGTAATTATCAAAATTATCATAATAGTCATTATAAACCCCTGCATCATTATTGTCAACTGCGTCTGAATATTCATTGGATACAAGAGTATCAGTTGCATAGATATTATTATAATAATTATCCGACTTAAGATTACCCTCAACAATAGGCTGATTATCTGCCGACTGAGCCCGGGTTACCGGTCTGTCTGATTTTTGATAGTAAATATCATCATATTCAGTTCCTACATAAAGTCCTGAAGAGCAGGAAGCCAGAGTAAGAATTACAATTCCGAATATGTAGTATAGTGCTTTCATTTTATTTCTTTCTATTTGTTTTTGTTATCTTTTATATATGCTCAAATACCGTACCAAATTATTTGCTTTTCAGGATGATCATATAACGTTCCAACAAATTTAATATTTTTTCTAAAGTTACAATTTAATTCAGTTCAAAACATTATAAATCCGGCCTATCTTCTTCCCCTGTTTCCGGAGGAATGAGAAGAGCCCGAACTTCGTGACACTGAGCCCGAACTTCGTGACATTGAACCCGAACTTCTTGACATTGAGCCTGAACTTCGTGACATTGACCCCGAACTTCGTGACACTGAGCCTGAACTTCGTGACACTGAGCCTGAACTTCGTGACATTGAACCTGAGCCGCGTGACATTGAGCCGGAACTACGCGATATAGAGCCTGAATTGCGTGATATTGAGCCAGAATTTCTTGCTGATGCACTCATAGATCCGGACTTGACTGAAGGTCTGCCCAAACTTCCGGACACAGACCGGTTGGTGCTGTGCGAATTATTAGTCTGACCATACACTGAGGAACGCCGGGAGGAGGGCTGGTTTGCATTACCGGCCATTGTGCTCCGTTTGGATACATTTGAATTTCCTGATGAATTATTGTTAATTGCATATCCACGGTTCGAACCTGTTTCAACTGCTCTTCGTGTAGCAGGACTGGAAGCGTTCTGATTTACCCTGTTATTGTATCCCGGATTGCTCCTCATTTCACCGGTTCTCCGGTTGGTAGTGTTATAGCTACCCTGATTTCCGGAATTCCGGGAAGCAGAACCAGAATTATCTGATCTTCGTAAATCCGGAGATGATGATCCTCTGCCGGCTGAATATGATCTGTCGGCTGAACCGCGATTTTGTCCGTTGTTAATTGCGGAATTGCCGTTCCTTCTTCCCTCAATATTTCCGGATACGTTATCATAATTTTCCCGGCGGTAATTTCCATCTCTCCCTGAAGGATTATTAATTGATTCACCTCTCCTGGACTCCTGATTGGATCCCTGTCTGAAACCACGTCCTCCTGCTTCAAAATTATGCCTCCCGTAATCTGATGAATAACGGTAGGAATAATCATTATAAAAATGATTATGATAGCCATAATATGAATGTCCGAATCCGTGCCACATGTTATTCATCCAATAGAAGGGTCGGGTTAAACCCCACGTAAAATCTGACCAGAGACTTCCTAATCCCCAGCAGATCGATGGTCTCCAGTAACTATAGTACCAGGGGGAATATCCCCGGTAATAAGAATCATAATAATATGGATCGTTCCAACCGTAGCTGTAAGGATAATAATTGTAATAATAGGGATTATATCCAAGGTTAAATCCGAAACCTCCGCTGTAAATACTTATACCCCACGACCATGGATCGTAATCGTACCAGTATGAATCAGTATAGACAGGTGAATAATAATCAAAAGCAGCATACGATCTGTGAAACCTGTTAATTCTTGATGAATAATAGTAATCAGAGCCATTATTATCATAATAGTTGTTTACGATTACTCTGGCGTCATCGTTGCTGTAATTTTCATAGTCAGCATCCTGTGCTTTTGCAGAGAATCCTGTAAGCAGAAGTGCCGATAAGATGCCAATGTAAGATATTGTTTTCATGATGCACCCCCTGGTTTTATTAATTTCCAAGTTTTATATTTATTTTTACGACCTTATTTTTTATGTATTAAAACAAATACCATACCAAAAAATGGCGAAATTCTTAACGAACAGGGATGAAAATTATGCACAATGGTATAATGATCTGGTCATCAAGGCAGATCTGGCAGAAAATTCCGCAGTAAGGGGATGTATGGTTATCAAGCCCTATGGTTACGCAATTTGGGAAAAGATTCAGGCTCAGTTAGATAAAATGTTCAAGGCTACAGGTCATGTTAATGCCTATTTCCCGCTTTTTATTCCAAAATCATTTTTCAGCAAGGAAGCTGCTCATGTTAAAGGGTTTGCCAAGGAATGTGCTGTTGTAACGCATTACAGGCTTAAAAACGATGAGTCAGGAAATGGGATCATTGTTGATCCTGCTGCAAAACTTGAAGAAGAATTAATAATCCGTCCGACATCTGAAACGATAATATGGAATTCGTACAAAAACTGGATTCAATCATACCGTGATCTTCCAATCCTGATTAATCAGTGGGCAAATGTGGTAAGGTGGGAAATGCGGACAAGGCTTTTTCTGAGAACAGCTGAGTTTCTCTGGCAGGAGGGGCATACTGCACATTCTACCCGTGAAGAGGCAATCGAAGAAACCGAGAAGATGATAAATGTATATTCTGATTTTGCAGAGAGTTATATGGCTCTCCCTGTCATAAGAGGGTATAAAAGTGAAAATGAAAAGTTTGCCGGAGCACTGGATACCTATACAATCGAAGCATTAATGCAGGATGGGAAGGCTCTTCAGGCAGGAACAAGCCATTTTCTGGGCCAGAATTTTGCAAAAGCATTTGATGTTCAGTTTACGGATAAGACCGGGAAACTGGAATATGTATGGGCTACCTCCTGGGGATTGTCAACCAGGATGGTTGGGGCTTTGATAATGGCACATTCCGACAACCGCGGACTTATACTACCGCCGAAACTGGCACCTCTCCAGGTTGTAATTATACCAATTTATAAAACATCAGAACAGCTGGAAAAGATATCGGAAAAAGCTAAGCTTCTAAAAGCCGATCTTGAAAAAACAGGGATCTCTGTGAAATATGATGACAGGGATACAAATAAGCCGGGATGGAAATTTGCCGATTATGAACTTAAGGGTGTTCCTGTAAGGATTGCCATCGGACCGCGCGATCTTGAAAATGAAACTGTGGAGATTGCAAGAAGGGATACGCTGGAAAAGGAGACGGTACCGATACAAAAAGTACCTGCCCTGATCCCTGAACTATTAAATGATATTCAGAACAATATATTTACAAGGGCGGTTAACTTCAGGAATGAAAACACTTTCCGGGTTGATAATTGGAATGACTTCCTGGAAGTTCTTGACAGTACCGGCGGATTTATTCTGGCCCATTGGGATGGAACTCCGGAAACTGAGGAAAAAATAAAAGAGGAGACTAAAGCAACTATCAGGTGCATTCCTTTTGATTCTCCCGAAGAGGATGGTAAATGTATTTATTCCGGGAAACCTTCCAAAAGGCGTGTTTTATTTGCCAGATCATATTAAATCATTTCAGGCCTACCTATCAATTGAAAAATAAAATGGACTGATTTCCAACAGAAACAACACCGGATTTCTTAAAATATACCGCAGGAAACATTTTATATTAATAATTGCTAAATTAGATGCCTGTAAATATTAATTAACCCGAACCATGGCCGAAATGGATGATAAAAAGCTTGTAATTATCGGAACCCTAAAGGAAAAATCGCTCCTTAAACAAAAAGTATATGATAATACCCTTGAGTGGTTCGCTGTTATAAAGGATATCTTAAAAACTTTGTCGAGGGATATAAATACCAGTCTGGGAGGGCTTGATAACCGGATTAAATTGGAATATACCGACAGGAGCAATTTTGATGCACAGGTGAAAGTAGCAGGTGATATACTGCTTTTTAGCATGCATTCAAATATATTTCAGTTCGACCGTGAACATCCTGCATGGAAAACACCCTATATACAAAAGAATAAATTCAACGCATACTCGGGCATAATTAATATTTATAACTTCCTTTTTGATTCATTCAGGTATTCCAGATTAGATGATCTTGGTTATTTAATCGCAAGAATATTCATTAATCATGAGAACCAGTATTTTGTTGAAGGTAAAAGACAGATGGGAATGCTTTTCTCAAATTACGGGAATGAGGCAATCAGCAGGTCCTCATTACAATTAATTATTTCTACAGCAATACAATACTCACTTGAATTCGATTTACTTGTCCCCCCATACGATACGGTTAAAATAGCGACGGTAGGACAAGCTGAGGCGAAAATTCAACATTCACGGGTGATAACAGGTAAACGTCTTGGATTCCAGTTCAATTCAGACGATGTGTTGAATAATAAATACCATGAAACCTGAAACAAATAAAACAGGACAACACCGGTATTCGATATCTGTTTTATTAATCCCGGCGTTTCTGTTTTTTTGTAATCCATTATACTCTCAAAAAACACCGGATCAGGACACATTATTGCAGCGTCCATTTACAGCACCTCTCATAAATCCAAAAAACATCAGACTCTATTTTATCGATACCAGCTACCGGCAGGATGTTTATCTCATTCCTTTTTCTGATCCTGAAAGGTACAAGACTGTAATATTCCTTGATTCACTTAAAAGCAGGGCATCTAAAAAAATCGTCACACGTAAACTCTTTGATTTTCTGATTATTTCTCCTGACAAGACAGTCAGTAAATCTATAACAAGGACCAGCGATGTAAGCTATATTGAATTTGCAGGAAAGAAGATACGGAAAATAGAAATTAGCCGGCTTAGTGTATTTGGATCAAATATCGAAAGTCCGGCAGCTTTCAATCCAAACGGGTTGGAGAGCTTGCTTAACAAGACCCATATCAATACCAGCGAGAACATTATCAGGAAAAACCTGCTGTTTTCAGCAGGCGATTCAATATCACCTCTTACATTGAGCGACAATGAAAGATTACTCAGGGACCTTCCGTTTATAAATGATGCAAAAATTATCGTGGTACCTGTTTCCGAAAGTGAAGCAGATATAATGGTTCTGACCAAAGATATCTACTCCCTGGGGGCAGGTATCACCATCGGCAGTCTAAAAAAGGGATCTGTTTCACTCTATGACAAGAATATTTTCGGAATGGGTCATGAATTCCGGATTGAAGTTCCATATAATTCGAGATTTCCAGACTCACCCGGTTTTGGTGCCAAATATCTGGTAAACAATATAAATAAAACCTTTATTAATCTCGATCTCTTCTTCTATGACGGACTTGGGGAAAAAACCTACGGATTTGATCTTAGCAGGAAACTTATCAGCTCCACAACGAAATATGCAGGAGGAGTTTCGATCAAGGAGATGTTTACAACAGAAGATTTTAACTCCAGTACTGAACCTGAGCCTTTGAAATATAACCTTCAGGATTACTGGATTTCGAGATCATTTTTAATAAATCCTGAAAGAGTATCCCGTTTTATTATAGGCGCCAGGTATAAAAACAATAATGTATTCAACCATCCCGTAATTCAACCGGATTCGTACCATCGCCTTCAGAAGAATAAAATATTTCTCGGTTCTGTAGCTCTGTCGGTCCAGAAATTCTACAAAACCAACCTGATTTACGGATATGGAAGGACCGAGGATATTCCATACGGCGGATTGATTGATTTTACCGCCGGCAGAGAAATAAGTGAATTCAAACAACGAACTTATCTGGGTACCAGCCTTTCTATAGGCCACTCAATCAAGAGTATTGGATATTTTTACAGTTCAGCTGGTTTTGCAGCATTTATTATTAACAGCCGGACTGAACAGGGAATGTTACTGCTGAGGACCAACTTTATATCTAATATGCTTTATTTGGGCCGGTCGCGCATCAGGAACTTTGTTAATGTAGATTACACACGGGGATTTGACAGATATTCAGATGAATATCTTTCTTTTAACCGTGAGAATGGTTTTTCTGGTTTCAGGAATGATACAGTCGGGGGAACTCAACGGCTTTCATTCAACATTGAATCAGTCCTTTTCAGCCCCGTAAACTTTTATGGATTTAAATTTGCCTTTTTTGGATTTACTGATTTCGGATTTCTGTTTGATACCAACGAGCATGTGGGCAGCGGTGATTTTCTTTCCTCTATAGGCGTTGGAATAAGAATCAGAAATGACAATATGGTCTTTAACACCTTGCAGGTGAGGTTGGGATTTTTTCCCAACCTCCCGGAATATTCAAGGACCCAACCTGTTGTGGTTTCAGGAGAGCAATTGCTCAGTCCTTACAACTTTGAGCCGGGAATGCCATCATTATTACCATATAAATAAGGATCTGACTGAAATAATGTTTGGGGATTTTTTAAAATATATTGAGGAGAATAAGATCTGCCGGAAAGGAGACAGGATATTGCTTGCTGTAAGTGGCGGCATCGACTCCATGGTAATGGCTCATCTTTTCCTGTCAGCCGGTTTTGAATCAGGGATTGCACACTGCAATTTCAACCTCAGGGGAGATGAATCAGATAAAGATGAAGGGCTGGTAGAAAAAATAGCATCTGACCATAATGTTCCATTTTACTCAGTAAAATTCGAAACAAAAGAATATGCAAAAAAGAACAGGATTTCAGTGCAAATGGCAGCAAGGGAGTTAAGATATCAATGGTTTGAAACCATCCGGTCTGAAAACAATTATGATTTTATAGCAGTGGCTCATAACCTTAATGACAATATTGAAACCTTTTTGATAAACCTGATAAGAGGAACCGGAATAACAGGTCTCACCGGAATGAGATCCGTCAGCCACAGCATTATCCGGCCACTAATTTTTGCTACCCGTGATATGATCAAAGAATACCGGGACCTCAATAATATTTCTTTCAGGGAAGATCGATCAAACGCTGACACCAAATACACAAGGAATAAAATCAGGCATGTGGTTTTGCCGGTTTTGAAGCAGATCAATCCGGCAGTTGTATCGGCTCTTAATGAAACAGCCGAAAGGCTGGCAGAAACCAATAAAATTGTAACTGATCTCCTTCAGAAAATTAATGAACAATCATCATATATTGATAGAAAAATACTTAAGTATAAAATTAATAGTTTGCAGCCTTACCTGGAGAACAATGCTCTGGCCTTTGAGCTTTTCAAGCCTTTTGGTATAACAAGTTCATCGGTAAAGGATCTTTTAAAGGTTATAGAAGGCCGAACCGGAGGAAAAATTATAACCTCTACCCACAGGCTGATTAAAAACAGGGGAGAACTTTATGTTTCTGTAATTAATGTTACGGATCATATCTATTGTGAAATAATTAACACTGAAAATCTCAGATCAGCTCCCGGTATAGAATCAGCTGATATCATGAAGATCTCTCCAGGATTTAGTACTAAATGTGATAAGAAGAGTGCATTAATTGATTTTAAAAAAATTTCATTCCCTCTGATCATCAGGAGATGGAAAAAAGGTGACTTTTTTATTCCGTTGGGTATGCATGACAAAAAGAAACTGAGTGATTACTTTGTTGATGAAAAGTATTCTCTTTTTGAAAAGGAAGAGGCTCTGATACTTGAATCTGCCGGTGATATAGTATGGATTGTTGGTGAAAGGATTGATGACAGATTTAAAATTACTCCGTCAACAACTGAAGTTCTAAAAATTAAAGCTTACTGAAAAAAATGTAAAGGAAAAACACCAGTGCGGCAATAACAGTGTAATTTCAGTAAATTATTTACTTCCTGAACCATTTATCCCTCTGTCAATCAACAACAGGTCGGCCATTGTGATAGCAGTTGCCGCCTCAACTATTACAGGCATCCGTAAAGCAATACAGGTATCATGACGTCCCTTTACACTAAGAGTCGTCGAGCGGTCTTTGCTGAAGTCAAATGTCTTCTGCTCCACCCCTGTTGATGAAGTTGGCTTAACAGCCGCTCTGAAAACAATTTCATTCCCGTTTGAAATTCCACCGTTTATTCCACCTGCATTATTTGTTGCCGTTTTACCGGCACTGTCAATAAACGGATCATTATGTACCGATCCTTTCATAGATGCTGCTGAGAACCCTGAGCCAAATTCGATTCCTTTTATGGCCGGGATCGAAAAGACAAGATGACTCAAAGCTGATTCAAAAGAATAAAAGAAAGGTTCACCAAGCGATTTCTGAGGTTTGTTTACGACACATTCAATGATACCCCCTATTGAATCATTCCCGGAAATTGCCTTTTCAATTGCCTTATTGATATCAGTTTCACCGCCTGCTGAGATTAGTTTTGCTGATATTTCGGCAGGTTTTACAATAAGTTTTGCAATAACGCCAGCTGCAACAAGGCCCCAGGTTATTCTTCCTGAGAAATGACCGCTTCCGCGCAAATCAGCAAATCCTGAATATTTTATGGCAGCAACATAATCGGCATGACCCGGACGGGGTACATTCTTAAATTCATCATAATCAGAGGAAATTCTGTCGCTGTTTTTAGTCATAATTGCTATAGGCGATCCGGTAGTAAATCCGTTGAAAATGCCACTAAGGATTTCAGGCTGGTCAGCCTCGTGCCTTAAAGTGGTGCCTTTCTGTCCGCTTCGTCTTCTTGACAGATCAGCTGTAAAATCCTCAGGGGAGACAGGAATTCCCGGTGGACAACCATCTATCAGCACCCCTATTGCGTTACCATGCGATTCGCCAAATATTGAAACCCTGAATATGAAACCGAATGAATTCATTTTTTTCAGTATTACTTCTCATTTTTATCAATCAGGTAAAAGTCCACCACTTCGCTTATCGGAATTTTCTCAACTGCAGCTTTTCCTATACCCTTTGTAAATACAAAATAAATATTGGTCCCCGCTTTTTTCTTGTCATGCATAATAAGCCGGCTGATCTGACTATCGGGGATATTAAAATTCCGCAAAAGGCTGAACGATTTCATCAGGCCGATTATCCTATTACATTCTGGTACTGTTATATAACCTTTTTTAAATGAAAACCTGGCAGCAAGCTCCATTCCTGAAGCGACGGCATAACCGTGTCCGAATGAGCAATAGAGCTCGATAGCGTGTCCAAATGTATGTCCAAAATTAAGAATCCTTCTTATTCCTGATTCCGTTTCATCTTCCGACACAACTGAGGCTTTAAAATTAACGGCCATCGATATTAAAATTGAAAGGAGCTCAGGGTCACGATCAATTATTCCTGCCCGATTGTGTTCAATCGCATCAAATAGTTTTTCATTTCCGATAATACCTGTTTTAATAAGTTCCGCCAGACCTGAGAAATAATCTTCATCACTAAGTGTCTTGAGCATGGTTGTGTCACAGATCACGAACTCAGGTTGTTTGAAGCAGCCAAGTATGTTTTTTGAGTTTCCGAGATTGATGCCGTTCTTGCCACCCGTGCTTGCATCGACCTGTGAAAGAAGAGTTGATGAAACATACCCGCACCTGATGCCTCTCATGAAAATTGAAGCCAGAAATCCTGTAATATCACAGACTACGCCCCCTCCTATTCCCAATAAAAAGCCAGATCTGTCAATTCCCTCTTCAATAAGTCTGACTGCCATATTCTCAATGACTTCTATCTTCTTACTTCCTTCACCGGCTTCAATGATTAATACAGGAAAATCAGGAAACTTTTCTCCGTAAAGTCTCATAACAGTCTGATCCGTAATAATTACTACTCCGCTTTGAGGAAGTAAGGTGGTAACAGATTCCCAGTTTTTCCCAATAAATATTTCTGAGACCGAGCCCGGGGTATTTATTACTATTTTCTCCAATTACAATACTATTAGCTGATAAAGTTATTAATTCCTGAACTTAATGTTAACTTTTACAAGTGAAATAAAAGATAAAATTCAAAATACCACTTGTCCGTTTAAGGCAACAATTTTAAAAGCGTTAACTTCACATTATCCTAATCCCCGTATGTTATGGTTTTAAAAGAGAGATACAGGAGAACAATTGAATACTTCATGATCAATAAACCGGTGGCGGAGACAGAACTTACCTACCCTGACCCGTTTGGTCTTATTGTTGCAGTGATACTTTCAGCTCAGTGCACCGATAAAAGGGTTAACATGATAACTCCGCGACTGCTTGAAAAGTACCCCGATGCCAGATCATTATCACGTGCAGAAATTCCGGAAATCTATGAGTTTATAAAATCGTGTTCCTATCCCAACAATAAAGCAAAACATTTGTCAGGCATGGCTAAAATGCTGATGAGTGAATTCAATGGAATTGTTCCATCAGAACCGGTATTGTTGCAGAGACTGCCAGGTGTGGGAAGAAAAACAGCCAATGTTGTTGCTTCGGTAGTATTCAGGAAACCTGTCATGGCTGTTGATACTCATGTATTCAGGGTATCAAAAAGGGTTGGGCTTGTGAGAAATGCAACAACACCATTAAGCGTTGAAAAACAATTATCAGAAAATTTACCTGTGGAACTTATGCATAAAGCACACCATTGGCTCATTTTGCATGGAAGATATGTCTGCAAGGCAAGAAATCCTTTATGTAATGAATGCGGGTTAAAGGATTTCTGCAAATATTACTCCGGAAAAAACATCAGGAAATCGTTCAGAATCTGATACTTTTTTACTAAAAACCGAGTTTGTATATTAGATCTTAAAAAAGCATTAATGCCTTAATTTAGATTTGATACATTGCCTTAAATGATTGATTACAAACAGGAATATGAAGAGCTTCTAGTGGCAAACAGGAAGCTGACTGAGGAACTGGAATCTATCAGACTGAGCCCTGACAGGGAATATATCATATTTGAGCAGTTTGCTGACATGTTGCCGGAAATGGTTTATGATGTAGATCTGACAGGCAGGATATTATATGCTAATACTCAAAGTCTTAAATTTTTTGGATATACGAAGGAAGATCTTACAAAAGGTACCTACATCTCGGAAATTTTCCCTGACAGTTACAGGAAAATGATTGTGAACCTGAAAGGGCTCGAATCACCCGGGCAAATATCAAGCAACGAATACTATGCCAAAAGAAAGGATGGATCGCTGGTTCCGGTTCTGACTCACTCATTTGCCCTGTTTAATAAGGATAAACTGGTTGGCTACAGGGGAGTGCTTACTGATATAAGCTACCAGAAAAATTATGAACAGCAGATAAACAGGGAAAAAGTCTTCCTGGAGAATCTTATTGAGTCAATCCCTGAAGCAATTGCAATTATCAGTCGTAGTGGAAGAATTACGAGTATAAACAAAGAATTCAGCAGCCTCTTCGGATACTCGGCTGAAGAAGCAGCCGGAAATATTCTTGACGACCTTATTGTTCCGGAAGAACTGAAGAAAGATGCTCTTTGCATAGAGAGTCTCACATCCGATAACACCAAGATTTCCAAGCAGACAATCAGACAGGATAAAAAAGGAAATAAGATAAATGTTTCCCTGATAGCCTCAAATATAATTATTGACGGAGAGACTGCTGCATACCTTGTTATTTACAGGGATATTTCCCTTGAAAAGAAGAATCAGCTGATACAGGAAATATTGTATAATATTTCAACGGCTGCTCTTAACCAACTGGATATCAAAGATATTTATCCGACAATAGTTCATGAGTTAAGCAAGATATGGGATACAATTAATTTCTTCATTGCCCTTTATGATAAAAAGAATGATACCCTGTCGATGCCATTTTTTGCTGATGAACAAGATAACTTCGAAGAATTACCTGCCCGGAAAACCATAACAAGCTGGGTTATAGGTTTGAAAAGGTCTGTTTTACTTAAGGAGACCGACCTGAAATCGCTGGAGAATTCAGGAGATATTGCTCTCGTGGGAGCTCCTTGTAAGATATGGATGGGAGTTCCTCTGAAAGCCGACAAAGAGATTATTGGAGTTATGGCGCTTCAGGATTATCACGACGAGGACAAGTTCTCACAGGAGGATGTCAATGTTCTGGAATTTATTGCAAATCAGATAGCAATAGCTATACAGAGGAGAACAATGCTCGACAATCTGATCCATGCCAGTCTTAAGGCGGAAGAAGCAGCAAGATCAAAGCAGCAATTTATGTCGACGATGAGTCATGAAATCAGAACTCCGCTCAATGAAGTGATAGGAATTTCCAACCTGTTATTGCAGGGCAATCCGCGTGAGGATCAGATGGATTTCATTAAAACCCTTAGGTTTTCAGGGAACCATCTTCTTACACTTGTAAATGATGTCCTTGATTTCAATAAAATGGAGTCCGGAAAGATTGTCTTCGAACAGGCTCAGTTTAATCTCGGAGATTTTCTGAAAGATATCATGAGGACCTACTCATTCAGGTCAAAGGCAAAAGATCTTGAATTTGACATAGTAAATGAGAACAGCCTTCCTTCAGAAGTAATCGGGGACTCCATCAGGTTAAACCAGATTCTGTCGAATCTGCTTTCAAATGCGCTTAAATTTACCCAGAAGGGCAGCATTCATGTTGTTTTAAGGGCAATCGAAAGAACTAATAATGATGTAAGGATTGAGTTTCAGGTAAGAGATACCGGATTAGGAATTCCGAAGGATAAACACAGTATAATTTTTGATAGTTTCACACAGGCATCACCTGATACTACGCGGCATTACGGTGGCACAGGCCTCGGATTAGCCATATGCAAGAGACTTGTTGAGCTCCAGGGAGGGAAAATTGAACTTGAAAGCGAGCCAGGGGTTGGATCAACTTTCAAATTCTGTCTGAATTTTGGTGTTCCTGAAATTTCCAAATTGAATATTACTGCAGAAAAATCAGAGTCCTATACAGGATTGGAAGGTAAAAGGATACTGATGGCAGAGGATAACAAGATCAACTTCTTTGTTGCAAATAAATTTCTGACAAGCTGGGGAATTAATGTAACGGCTGCCGAGAATGGAAAGATAGCTTTGGATATTCTTGAAAAGGAAGATTTCGATCTTATTATAATGGATCTGCATATGCCGGTTATGGATGGTATAGAAGCAACCAGGATCATCAGAGAATCGTCTGATCCCAGAATTAATTCCATCCCGGTAATTGCGCTAACAGCAGCAATAATGTCAGAAAGTCATGATAAAATTGAAGGTTTAGCTATTAATGACTACGTTTTAAAGCCATTTAAGCCAAGGGATCTTTTCGAAAAAATATATAAACATATAAGGGTAACTCAACCGTGAAAGGATTATTTTATGCAGTTCCTGCTAATGTAATCTGTAGCTTTTTTATTACCATAGCTGAACGATCTTCTGAAGTCGAAACATGCATCATTCACCTTACCTGAATTTAACAGAGCTATACCTTTATTTAGCCATGCTTCCGGATTAGCAGGCTGAAGGTCAAGCGACATACTGTAATCTTTAATAGCCCAATCCCACGATCTGGAGATGAAATACGAATTTGCCCTGTCGATATAGCATTGGGCATCAGAAGGGTGCAATTTTAAATTACGGGAAAAATACTCCATTGCCTTTAAATTATCGCCACCAGCTGATTCAAGTTTTCCGGCTATACTTATAGCTTTCTGGCTTTCAGGATAAAATTGCAGGTACTTTTCAATATCCGCAATGGCTTTGTCAATTTCACCTGTCTTCCTGTAACATTCGGATCTCAGAATCAGCAGGCCGGCATCAACAACGCTATTCCCGATAAGCTTTGTATATGTATTCGAAGCTCCGGTAAAATTTCCCGAAGCCTCCTGTGTCTTGCTTAAAAGTCTCAGGTATTTTTCGTTTAAAGGTTCTTCTTCAAGCAAAGAAGTTACTGCTTTACCGGCCTCTGTAAATTTCGATCCGGCAAGATTTACAAGAGCTTCAGCATAGACAGCAGCGGAACTACCCGGATACTCTCTTGATATTGATGATGAAATATTTGCTGCTTCCTCAATATTCCCTGAAGAAATATAGTATTCAACTTCCGAAATACCCTTCTCTTTTCCGTCATACCATTCCTTTTTCCAGAATTGCCGCCACTCTGGCTTATTCTCTATTACACTGAACGAAGGATCGAGCATAACATCCTTTTCTCTGATTTTAAAAGGAGATTTCAGACACATTTCAAGATGGTATATTGATGTTGCCGCATCGCCTTTAAGGCCATAAACACGTGCAAGACCATATTCCCCTGACGAAGGGGTGATATTGTTTGCTGAATTCAGATCATTTATTGCTTTTGAATAGTCCCCGTCAGCAATATAAGCCTCTGCCCTCTGAAGGTAAACCATGCTCTCCTGAGATTGCCCCAGTACATTTGTCAGAATATTTACTGCCTCACCTGGCTTTCCTGAATCAACCATGGCTTTGGCCTTCAACAACATATCAACAGGTGTCTGGCCATTAAGAGTTCCTGCATAAAAAACAATCAGGATCAATATTAAGATCTTTTTCATTCCTGTCAATCCCCGGATTTTATTTTAAAATTTCCTTATTAATCGTTGCACCTTTTTCGGTTATTACATGAACAAAACCTGAAAGGTGGAATTGTTCAATTCCTGAAATTCTTCTTTCAAAAACATCACATTGATAAAAATATACTCCCGGTGAAACAATTTTGCCTTTATATGTACCGTCCCAGTTAATTTTAGGTTCGTCGGTCTGGAAGATAAGCACTCCATAACGGTTAAAAATTTTAATGTCGATTTTTTCAACCAGTCCTGTCGTTTTAGCTATCAGCTTTTCATTAAAATTGTCGCCATTCGGTGTGAATACATTAGGTATTTCATAGAAATTACAGGAATCTATACAAACCGTAGCCGGCTTTTCGCTATCATTTCCGTCATTATCAAATGTAGTAACGGTATAGCATCCAGATATCACTTCACCCGGATAATGTTTGTACAGGAATGTATTCTTATCGTTTATTGTGTGAATAAGAGAAAGTTCTCCTTCATTCATCATTTTATACCATATCATGTAGCCGGCCACATCATTAAGGCAATCTGCTCCTGTAACAGTCCACCTGATTGTATTATAAAGACTGTCGCACTGGCTTGTTACGCTTATTTCCGGCGTACAGGGAGCCTCGTTGTCCAAAGGAGTGGAACATATGGTTTCTGAGAAATTTACCAGATTCTTTGGCATGTTCTCCGGAACATAGCCACCGACAGATTTTACCAGGTAGCAATATTGTTTTCCGTTTGTCAGTCCGTAATCGATGTATGTGAGTTGGTTTGTTGAACCAATTGAATCATATTTCATTGTGCCTTCGTTCAACCTGTAAAAATCATATCTTGAATTTATCCAGGGTACATTACGGTTAATAACAAAACGCACTTTGTCGTCACCAGGGCTGGCGGAAAGGAACACTGATGAAGCATAACCCGGTTCTCCGATAAGGAATCTGTTACCGGGAGCATTATTGTATAACTCAATTTTATAAATATAGCCATTCACCTGGGTATTGATAAGTGTGTCGATAAAAACAGTTTCATTAAGTGTTGCTGTAATTATTGATCTCACCTGCTGATAATTTGTTCCCGTAATTCCTTCAGCTCTGTATATTCTGTATTCATAAGGACCATTGGCGGGAATAGTATCAAGTCTGGCAGGTTTTACCCAGCTGATGTAAATTGATCCGTTTGCCACTGAGGTACTCCTGACACTGACATGTGTTATCACCGGAATCCCTGAAACGAGCGATGATGTAATTTCATCTGAAGCCTTGCTTTCAGTTCCGTTAGGATACACTGCGACAATTCTGTATGTGTATTCTTTTCCATATTGCAATCCCTGTCCGTTGTCGGTGTCAACAAATGATGTTGCAGAACTGCCTTCAATGTATCCTATTTTCAGAAAGCCCGTTGAGGATGGAATCCCGGCAGTACATGAATCAGGCTTAAAGGTTGAAGCTCCCTCCCGTCTGTAAATGCTGAAGCCTGAAATATAGCCGGTTCCGTAATTGTTCCATCTGAGACGAACGAATTTACCCTCAGGCAGGGCGCTGTTCAAAACTGGCGGGGGTCCAAGTACTTTAATCTTCATATTATCGATATCCGATAATTTTAGTCCATCATAGGAATCATCAGATTTGATGATGATATCATAAGGCTGGCTTCTTACCGCTTCATGGCAGGGTAACCATGTAAACCTTGAAGAAGCAGAACCTGCAATTGAATCAATTTTAGTAAACATTGCAGGGCAGG
>CAYPKL010000186.1:0-3412 GCA_964411285.1 uncultured Rikenellaceae bacterium | reverse complement strand
GACGCCTGTGGATCGTCGGATCGGGTGCGGGTCATGACCGAAAGCAGCAGGCGTTCTCCGTTGGGCCCGAATGCCAACCCGATGTCGTTGGTGCTGGCGTAATCACCGGCGCCGGTCTTGTCGGCGATACTCCAACCCGGGGGCAGGCCCGCCCTGATCCGTTTGTCGCCGGTGACGATGGTGCGCATCCACTCCTCGAGTTGAGCACGATGCGGTTCGTCAAGCACGTCGCCGGTGAGCATGGTCAGGAAGCCGGTGCCCATCCCGCGCGGGCTGGTGGTGTCCCGTGGATCGCCGGGGTAGGCGGTGTTGAGGTCGGTCTCCCAGCGCACCATCCAGGTTCGGTCGTCGCCCACCGAGCGGGCGAACTGCGTGACGCTTGCCGGACCGCCGAGTAACTCGAGCATCAGATTGGTGGCGGTGTTGTCGCTCTGCCGGACCGCCGCGGCGCACAGATCCGACAGCGGCATCCAGCCGCCGACGTTCGGTTCGGTGATCGGAGAGGCGACCGGAACGAAGAGCGCCGGGTCGATGTAGACCTCATCGGCCAGTCGCAGTTCACCGCGCTGGTCCTTCTGCAAAATCTGTGCCGCCACATAGGCTTTGAACGCCGAACAGGTGGCGAACATGTCGTTCTCGCGGTAGCCCAGCATCCGGTTTGATCCCATGTTGAGGCCGTATAGCCCGACCTTGGCGTTGTACTGATCCTCCAGCGCGGCCAGGCCCGTCTCGATCGGCGGAGTGGGCTCAGCGGACGCGACACCCCGATACCCGCTCGCCGCCAATGCTGCCGCTGCTGCGCTCGCGAGCAGCATTCGCCGACGGGGAAGCTGCACGGGCCACCTCACTACTAGGTACGGGTAGGTACGGGCACGGTTGCAGCCACCTTCGCATGAGGCGGCCCGAAACTCCCGCAATGTGGCTGGCTACCATGGCCAACGGCGGTTGGAATCGCCTCCGCGCCGGCGTTAGCAGAGAGGACCCCCATGCCCGGAGTTCAGGATCGAGTCATCGCCGTCACCGGCGCAGGCGGCGGACTGGGTCGTGAGTACGCGATGACGCTGGCCCGCGAAGGCGCCAGCGTGGTCGTCAACGATCTCGGCGGAGCCCGCGACGGCACCGGGGCCGGACACTCGATGGCCGATCAGGTGGTCCAGGAGATCAGGGACGCCGGGGGCCGTGCGGTGGCCAACTATGACAGCGTGGCCGACGCCGAGGGCGCCGAGAACATCATCAAGACCGCAATCGAGGAGTTCGGCGCGATCCACGGGGTGGTCAGCAACGCCGGAATCCTGCGCGACGGGACCTTCCACAAAATGACCAACGAAGCCTGGGATTCGGTGCTCAAAGTGCACCTCTACGGCGGCTACAACGTCATCCGGGCCGCCTGGCCGCACTTCCGGGAGCAGAGCTACGGCCGCATCGTGGTTGCCACGTCAACAAGTGGGCTGTTCGGCAACTTCGGTCAGGCCAACTACAGCGCCGCCAAACTCGGCCTCGTCGGTCTGATCAATACGTTGTCCCAGGAGGGCGCGAAGTACAACATCAAGGCCAACGCGGTGGCTCCGATCGCCGCTACCCGCATGACCGAGGACATCCTGCCGCCCGAGGTGTTCAAGAAGCTGACGCCTGAGTACGTGGCTCCGGTGGTGGCCTACCTGTGCAGCGAAGAGGTGCCGGATTGCGCCTCGGTGTTCATCGTCGGTGGCGGCAAGGTTCAGCGTGCGGCGCTGTTCCAGAATGAGGGTGTGACCTTCGAGCAGGTGCCCAGCTTCGACGACGTCGCAGCGCAGTGGTCGACCATCGACGACATGTCCGCCGCCAAGCCGGCCGCCTTCAAGTTGTAGCCGACCCCGGCAAGGTCGTCCTGGAACCGTGAGCACCGGTGCGCTGATACTCGTCGCGATCGCCATCGCCGTCGGATTGATGGGCATCCTGGTTCCCTTTCTGCCCGGCAGTCTGCTGGTGTGGGCGGCCATCGCGGTGTGGGCGTTCGTCGAACAAACCACCTCAGCGTGGACGGTGCTGGGCTTGGCGACCGCAGTACTCGGTGCGGGCATCCTGGTGAAGTACCTCTGGCCGGCGCGCCGGATGAAGGCCGCCGACGTCAGTGGTCGCACACTGACTGCGGGTGCGGTGTTCGGTGTGATCGGGTTCTTCGTCATCCCGGTGGCAGGTCTGCTGATCGGCTTCGTGCTCGGGGTGTTTCTGGCCGAACTGGCTCAACGCCGTGATCGACGGCGGGCGTGGACGTCGACGGTGCACGCTGTCAAAGGCGTGGCGTTGTCGGTTGGTGTGGAGTTCGCCGCGGCGTTGCTGGCAACCGCGTTCTGGGTGGCCGGCGTTCTGGCCCAGTAGCTTTCGGGCCCAGCAGTCGATGAGCGGGTGATGCGCTAGTCAGCCGCCGGGGTCGGCTGCCGATCGTCGTCTTCGGTGCCGTGGGCTCGGAGGAGTTCCTCGGGGTGGTGGTAGTAGTTGATGCGGGACTGGCCGCGTTCGAGGTGCGGCGGAGGGATCCATTCGGTGCGGTTGTCGTGGGGGCGTTTTCGGGTGGTCCATCCGTTGGGGGTGGCGTTGACGAGGCGGTTGTCGCAGCCGCAGGCCAGGGTCAGTTCGTCGATGTCAGTGGCCCCGCCGTGTTGCCAGTCGCGTTGGGCGTGATGGACCTGCGTGCGGTTGGGCGGGGCGTTGCAGCCGGGCTTGGTGCAGCCACGGTCGAGGTGGTGCAGGGCAAGCCGTTGTGCCGGGCTGGCGGTGCGCCGGGAACGCCCGTAGTACAGCCTGAGTTTCTTGGGTTTGTCGAACAGGGCGAGGTAGGGGTGGGCCCCGGTGGTGGCGGCCATCCGGATCAGGGTGGGGATAGGCAGGCGCGTGCCGCCGCCGGTGTGGGCGATGCCGACCGCGGCGGACAACTCCGCCACGGTAGTGGTGGCCACGATGGTGAGCGGTAACCCGTTGTGCTGTCCGAGATTCCCCGAAGCCAGCATGCCTCGGCAGATGGCGCCGAGGGCGTCGTGGTTGCGTTGGGCGGGGCTGCGGGTGTCGGCGTCGATCTGGGGTTGCGACGGCACACCGCCGGTGCACGGGTCGGTGTCGTCGGGGTTGGCGTACCCGGGGGCGGCGAGTTTGGCTAACAGGGCATCGAGGGTGGCCCGCAGTTCGGGGGTGATCCACCCCGAGAGCCGGCTCATCCCGTCAAGGCCCTGCGGGCCGAGGCCCACCCCGCGTTTGCGGGCGTGTTCGCGTTCGTCATCGAGGGTGCCGTCCTGGTCGAGGTAGCCCATCAGCTGGCGGGCCAGAACGCGCAGTCCCTCGGGGGTCAGCCCGCCGGCTAGGCCGGCCAACTGGGCCTCAGCGGACGCGGCGGTGCCCGGGTCGACATCAGCAGGCAACTGGTCGAAGAACTCGCGGA
>CAYPKL010000185.1:0-3520 GCA_964411285.1 uncultured Rikenellaceae bacterium | reverse complement strand
CTGGTGTCAATCAATATATGCTTTTCTTTATTTGAGAGGAGAAAAACATTACTTCGGCCGGCTAAAACCTGAGTTATTTTATATCCGCTTGTTGTGGACCAGGTTTTCATGCTGTATATTGTTTAAGAAAGCTCAAATGGGGCGGAAATATCAAATGCAAGTTAACGGTTGACTTTAAAGAGGACCGGGTGTTAGGTCCCGGTAAGTGTCCGGGAGGTCTAATGCCACCTATAATCAGTGTCTTTCAAAGGATCAATATTCATCTTGTCGTTTAACATGTAACTCGAATACCACCAGTCATAATATGCTTTTGCTGCTGCTTCCTGAGATTTAGTGTCATAAACTAAATCTAGCTCCTGAGCATCTCTTAAGGCAAGAATCGGATTCTGTGAAGGGAACCTGCCAATTAAATATTTGCTATTGATTTGTACAGCTCTTATCGATTCGATTGTCCATAAAACGTACATCCCAAGTTTACAATCCGGACCCCAAAGTGATGAAATCCCGTTGTGTGGAAAATTGGTAATTACCATAATTGAGCTCTTGTATTCTAACAATGCAGGAATGTCTGAAGGCTTAAACGCTGGTAATTCATAAGCTTTATACGAATTTGATTTTAATTGATTGATATATGTCTCAACCTCAGGATTGCTTCCCTGTTTCTCGCAACCAATTAAGCCAAATAGTGCACTCAACATGAGAAGTTTAAAAGGTAGTTTCATGTGTCAGGTTTGATTGTTAATTGATTAACAGCAAAAATTGTTCCAAAAAGTAACTCAGGATTTAATCCTGTCCAAAGGCCTGGGGTGCGCTATTATCTCACATCTTTTCCGGAAATCAAAATTGGGGATCCTGTGAACAGAATTATTGTGACACTTTAAACAGTCGGCTTCTTTGGGGAGAAAAGATTTTGGAATAAAGGGTCCCTTATGACAGGCTTCACAGGTAATGCCATCATCTTTCCGGTATGTGGCTGCAAAAAATGAAGAATCAAGCCCTCCTCCGGTAACATGACACTCCAGACAAACCTGACTCTCCTGAGGGTTTCCTGTTAAATGAGCTTTTTTAGCAAGACGAGAAGCTTTCCCGGAAGCAAGTACCTCATACGCTTTTGCCAGCTGGCTTCCTCTTATTATATCGTACTGGAATCCCATTTCTTTATTATTGTGACAGACAGAAGCACATTTTTCTGAACCCGTATAAATGTATTTTGATTGCTCCTGCAGGTCAGGATTAACATTTTCCCTGTGAAAAAAATCTGATTTCCTGACGTTCAGATTTTGGTTTCCTGACTCAATTATGCTGATTCCGGGAAACCCCAAAAATAAAGCAAGAATCAAAAGTATTGTGGTATCAGCTTCTATCATTATCAGGCACTTTTATTTAATAAAGATAGAATTTTAATATTGATTACCATAATGGGAGGAAGAAGGGGAGAATGGGGAGGAGCAGCCGATTTTTTGTAAATGAAAAACGGATTGCTTTATGTTGCCGGTTTCCTGAATGTCTGTCCAGGGGGTTGAACAGTAAGAGCTTTTAACTGGTAACAATAAAATAAAATTGTATTAACCATTACCTTGGTTTAACTTTGATTATTAAATAAATAGTACCAGGATGTCAAGCATAATTGAAGGCTATAATTACGACATCTTTATAAGTTACCGTCAGAAGGATAATAAAGGCGACCGGTGGGTCAGCGAGTTTGTTGAAGCTCTTGAAACCGAACTCGAATCGACATTCAAGGAAGAGATCAGCGTCTATTTCGACATTAATCCTCACGATGGCTTGTTGGAGACACATGATGTTGATGCCTCACTCAAGGAGAAACTTAAGTGTCTTGTCTTTATCCCAATAATTTCACGGACCTATTGTGATTCTAAATCATTTGCCTGGGAACATGAATTTGAGGCATTTATTGGACTGGCCAGGCAGGATAAGTTTGGGCTCAAAGTAAAGCTGCCTAATGGAAATATTGCCAGCAGAGTTCTTCCTGTGCAGATTCATGAACTTGTAAATGAAGATATTAAATTATGTGAATCATCACTCGGAGGGGTCCTTCGCGGTTTAGAATTTATTTATAAATCTCCCGGAGTCAACAGGCCCCTGAGGTCGAAGGAAGATAATCCACATGATAATCTTAATCATACAATTTACAGGGATCAGATAAACAAAACAGCAAATGCAATCAATGAGATAATCTCCGGCCTGAAAGGAACACATACATTGCTGGCAGATACAGCGTACAAAGAGGTTGAACAAACGGAAATAATTTTGCCTGATCCGGGGTCACAAAAGCAGAAGATACCGGTAACCAAAGAACCGAAAACTGTTAGATCCACTCAAAGGAAAAGAGGAAGGCGAATTTTCACAGTTAGTTCATTTGCTGCGATATTGGCTGTGATATTTCTTTTCATTTTTTCCAGCGGAAGCACATTGCCATTTACTGAAAGGGACTGGGTACTAATAACAGACTTTGAAAATCTCACAGGAAACAATGTGTTCGATAAATCGCTTTATACTGCTTTTTCCCTGAGCGCCAGCCAGTCGAGATATATAAATGTTTTCCCCAGATCAAGGATGCTTGAGACCCTGGCCAGAATGGAAATAAAAGATAAGAATTCTGTTGATGAGAAAGCAGGAAGAGAGATTGCAATCCGTGAGGGAATTAATATTTTCATTGTGCCAAGTATAAGCGAAGTGGGAAACAGCTATGCCATCACTTCAAAGATCATCGAGGCAGGTACCGGCAACATTCTCAGATCAGAAGTTCTTTATGCTGAAAATCAAACAGCGATCCTTCCTGCGCTGGATAAAATGAGTAAAAAAATCAGACGCGATCTGGGTGAATCACGGTATAAGATTGCCGGCCAGGACAAACCTCTGAAAAAGGTGACAACTTCCTCTTTGGAAGCACTAAAACTTTTCTCGCTTGGAATTGACTGCCATTTCAGGATGGAATTTGAATGTGCAAGGGATTATTATCAGAATGCACTGAAGATTGATACGGGTTTTATTTCGGCAAAGGCCTCATTAGGAAATGTTCTTATTGAACATTTTGATCCGGATGAGGGTCGTGAGATATTAAACCAGGCAATAAAGGATGTTGACAGGCTCACAGAGAGGGAGAGGCTTGGCATACTTGCCTTTCATGCCGTGAACGTTGAAAATAACTATCAGAAAGGTATTGAATATGCCGGTATGAGGACCCGGTTGTACCCCGATGATGCTGCTGCCCTTAATAATCTTGGATATTATTATCTGAAAGCAGGCAGATTTGAGGAAGCCCTGACACAGTACAAAGCAACTGTCAGGATCTTTCCGGATATGGCGCTTACTTACGGGGGAATAGAACGGATCTATCTTGAAAAAACCGGAGACCTTGATTCAGCAATTATATGGGCTGATAAAATGATATCAGATAATCCGCAGAATGCCTGGGGATATTTATATAAAGGATCGGCATTTCTGGCCCTTGATAATTTTCCTGGCGCAGAGGCTGCTTTCAGAAAAGCCCGTGAAA
>CAYPKL010000184.1:0-19083 GCA_964411285.1 uncultured Rikenellaceae bacterium | reverse complement strand
ACTTTAACCAGGAAATACTTGTTGCAGCTGAAAAAAAGGGTGACCTGAGTTCTCCCGAATACAAGAAGTCTCTTGAAAAGATGGTGATTGCAACCAGGGAGGAAGGAATTGATAAGATTATGAATAACAACAATCTGGATGCTCTTATCGCTCCAACAGGATCTCCGGCCTGGAAAACCGACCTTATTCTGGGAGATCATTTTGGCGGATCAAGTTCCTCTCCTGCTGCCATTTCTGGATACCCGGCAATTACTTTACCTATGGGTTTTATAAGTGGTTTACCTGTTGGAATATCATTTTTTGGCAGAGCATGGAGTGAACCACTCCTGATTGAAATTGCTTACAGCTATGAGCAGGCCTCGAAGAACAGAAAAGCGCCAGCTTTTATTGCAACTAACTAGTGTAAAACACTAATAGTAGTGTAATAACAATGGAAATATCGGATTGATGGTTGCGGAATACAGATTTTTATAAATCAAAAAGTTAGTTACTTAAACACCAGCTTACCATTGAACCGATATCTTCAGATACCGGTTTTATCTGTATATTTCCCGCGATCCCACCTAGTAAATAAACATTTAACGGGAATTTTAAATCGATGTTAATCAATTCCTGACCGGCTGGCTGACCCATCTGGTCCTTTAATCCGGCAAGGATTACCTTTCTTGGAGCAATGCAGCCGATGAGATCAGGAAGATCGTATCCGGTTAGCGCTCCCGGTACGGTATAGGCTGCAAGGTTACGGTCATAAAACCTGTTCATCACAATTGACCTGAAGGAGACAGGGGAGCCGATCAGAACCAGTGAACTGATTGACTTATTAAAAACTGCGGCATGCAGCAAAACAGGACATAATTCATTGTATGCAAGAGCTCCTATACTGCTTTTGTCAACATCCTCTCTTTCTGTTAAAAAATTAACAATAGTGCTGATATCTTCAGAGCCGGTCCCTGTAAGAGTCTTCCCCGTAAGTACCGAAATAAAATATGACGCATTATAAAATGTCTTTTCAGGAGCAACTTCGCCAATTCCAAGAAGATCAGGAGCTATTACCATATAACCTTTTCTGGCAAGCTGTTCTATCGTTCCTCCCGGACCTGCATCAGCTATCTTTCCAAGCGGATTAAGGTAAATAAGCACCTGATGTTTACCAGATTCCTTTGGAATGAATAGTAAAACTGGAATTACATAATTCCCGTTCCCATGTACTGCGTACATTTCTACCGAATATCCATTTCTCTGATATGCACCCCTGAAAACCGATGTCACTTTTTCCCCGCTTTCTGTGTAACCGGAAAGTACTCTGGCATCTTTTTGAACCTTATCCAAATGTTTAACAGCATCCAAACGTGCAATATCAAGACTGTGTAAAAGCTCACCGGATTCCCGTGCATTAATATTAAATACTGTTTCACTATTCAGGGTGGTAGAGATCTGGCCGGTAGATGTTATTTTTAATTCTTCAGGACTTAAGGTCCTTATCTCTCCCGCTGATGGATCTCCGGGAAGACCAAGATATTTCTGGAAAAAAGCACATGTTGCTTCATTGTTCTTTAAGGTGAAACCATGTTCATAATCATCCTCTGTCATAATCAGGTCTTCACTTCTGCCAAAAGCTTTATAAGCATTTAAAGCCTCGCTGTAAGACTCACGGGCACCCTGTATACTGAAAAAATCCCTTGTTGTGGAAACAATAAGTGTTGGTTTGGGTGCACGAACCTCAACAAAATCAGCATGTGTAATGCCAGCTTTTATTTCGTGATAAAGATTTTGTTCGGCATCCTGTGCTCCTATTGATTCAAGAAGTCTTCTGAATCCTGTAATATAACATGATGGCGCTGAAGCCTTTACTCTTTCATCAAACGCTGAAATATAAGCAGTCAGTGTACCGCCACCAGAAAGACCTGTTACACCGATTCGTTCCTGATCAACTTCCTTTCGTGAAACAAGATAATCAATCCCTCTTATGCCGTCCCAGATAAAGTATCTGGCAGGTGAGACTCCTGATAAAAAGCATTGATTCCCAAAATAAGTATGTTCTGCTGTTCCGGGTCCGAACATTGGCGCTTTCTTTTCCTCATCAAAGTACTGGAATCTTTCACCCTGACCAATAGGATCAATAGCAAAAACAATAAATCCTTTCTTTACAAGATGGAGGATCAGAGTCTGATAGACTCCTCCTCTGAACGATATATCAGTATGTCCGATTACATTAAGAATTGCAGGTCTCTTACCTTTGGCTCCTTCAGGCATGAACAGGCATCCGGTCACATAAAAGCCCGGCATCGATTCATAGATTATCTTCTCAATCCTGTAACCTTCTTTCCTGACTGTTCCTGTAATCCTTGCATTTAATGAGGTCTTTTCCGGGAAAGGACCAACAATTTCCATTAGTTGATCCCTGACTATGGTCTGTCTTTTAATCCAATCATCCTTAGTTTTAAGAGAAGCAATAATACTATCCCTTTCATCAAGAAGGTCGAATGCCTTATCATTTAGATGGCGGATAAGCATATTTTTCCCATCTGCCCATTCAGTCGATCCTTCAAGCACTTTCAGATTCTCTTCCTGACCAATGATAAATGCATGATGGGAAGAGAGGATCATGAGTAAAATTGAGGCACTAATTATCTTAATAAGCTTAACCCGTTTCATGGAATTAACATTTTAAATACCAAAGAACCTTTTTGCATTACCTGATCGTAACATCTCTTTTGTTATTTCATCAGCTTCACTTTCCCTGATTGATTCTATCCGCAGCAACCCGGTAAGATAATCAAGCAGTGGTGAATGGGTGCCGAATGCAAATTTTTCTCTGCCAAATTTTTTAAGCATTCCTGCGGGGTCAGCAACATTTCTTCCTGACGTGTCAAACAAAACGTTTGATTTCTTTATAAGTTCAGTATCCTCATCATTCAGCATTATCCCGCCGGAAACATTGAGAATAAGGTATTTTGCATCCGGTACCTCTTTAATTAAGGGAAGTACATCTTTCAGACTCCATTCGTTGCCAAGATCCATCCATGATCTTAGTCTGCTGTCAACCATACGGATCGTGAGGGCTACAATCAGGTCCAGGTCCCTGGCGCATTTTACAATTTCAATACATGATGGATCTGTGATCTCATAATCGTGATACATGGGATACAAACGAATCCCCTTAAACCCAAAATTACCGGCACAGATCTCAAGATCATTTTTCCATCCTGCATAAATAGGATTAAGAACTGCAAAAGGGATAAAGCGGTTCCTGAAATGCCGGTCAGATAAGATTTCTGCATAAAGTTCTTCATTTGCTGCCTGGGAATCTTTATAGAATATACCATTCATATTGGAAACCGATGATATTTCAACCCCATACCGGTTCATGTTAACAAGTAATTCATGCAAGGTTCTTAGTCCCGTGTGCCGGAATGGCCAGTGACCAACATTTGCGTTTATATCAACTAACATGGTTTCCTGATTTTCTAAGAATATTATTGTAATTGTCAAAGAAGATCTTTTTTCTCTGACTGTCATTTATGTCAGCTGCCAGTATATTACCAACACCCTGGTAATATGAGCCGTCAGTCCCGAAAAATAATCTGTCTTCCCCAAGATACTTAATTGCAAAATCAATCATTCCGCTTTCATTATTGCTTCCTGATGTATCTACATAAATGTTTGGAAAGTCCCTGATAGCTTTGCAGGCATATTCCCAATCCCCTCCTCCTCCAGTATGGGCATACTGGAACATTGCCTCAGGATATCTTTTTGCAGCTTCAACAAAATCATCCGGGGTTGAGGCATTTTCCTGGATGTGTCCGTATTTGGTCCGCTGCCCACCAACCCCGATGCCACAATGGGAATGAATAAGAATTATCATTTTAAGGTCTATTAATTTTTCAATGACCGGAAAGAATAAAGGATCGTTGATTTTCACCTGAAAATAGCCCTTGAAACCAACCATCCCAAGGTCTATACACCTTTTAATCTCTTCCAGAGATTCTTCAGGATAAAATGGATTTACGTAAAACTGCCCTGATATTCTCCCGGGGTACATCTTCATGGCTTTAAGAACCAGATCATTCAGCTCCCTGAACTTCTCCGGTGTAACTAGAGTTCTGTCTTCAATATTGGCGGGACGGGAAACTATCAACTTTTCCATCCCGAGTCTGTCAGCTGCATCAATAAGGATAGAAGGTTCGGAGCTCAGGTATACATGCTCATGTGCATTTATTTTCCTGAACTTCATTACTTCACTCATAATATCATACGATTTATAAGTTTTGCTCTCCTTCAGCGATAAATCTTCAAGATCCTTACTGAGAAATACACCTGCAGAAGAAAGGAGAGTGGTTCTGAAGAATTTTCTCCGGTTAATTAAAAAAGTCATTTGTTTTCTTCCTTTTTAGTTATCAATTGTTTCTTTCAAATATCGGCGCTATTGGCAATCCGGGTAAAACATAAACAACAACTGCCGGCTTCCTCAGAAAAGAAGTATGATTTTATTCTTAAGATTACCGGCAACCCGGTAAAGGGAGCAAGATTTTAGGGCATCAATAGATGCCTTCAGGCAATGATGAACAAATGAAATTATTTCTCTTTTGAATCTTCAGCAGATTCTGTCTTAGTTTTGTCGGAATCATCATCAACCTTTGATGCTTTTTTAAATTCTTTCATACCCTGGCCAATTCCTTTCATCAGTTCAGGGATTTTACGTCCGCCAAAAAGAAGCACCACAACCAGAATAATAAGGACTATCTCCGTTACACCAAAATTTCCCATCTTTTATTATTTTTAGTTAATTGTAAATATACGATAAACAGAACTGATTTCAAATACTGCTATCTTTAAGGCAGACAAATCATTAGATTTCCACTTACTTTATACAGGTTTAAAAATGATTCAGGCTTATCCTATTTTATCTGAAGTATTGCCCAGGCAAACAGTATAAGAAATCCAACAACAATCCAGGCCAATAAAAAGCCAGCCAGGTCTTCACGATACCTTCGGAAGAAATTTTTCCAGCGTTCTTTTCGCTTCCATCCTGGTAAATCAAGAAGAAGAAGATCTTCGCCAAATTCAGATGCAAGAGGTTTTTTACCGTCAGCGTCAGGTTGTTTTGCGTCTGATTTCCTTCTCATATTATCAAAAAACGCTTCAATTTTAGCTTTGTCTTCAGGTTTAGTCAGGATACTGACAATCCAGAACATAAAAAAGCCTGTAAGCATTGCAAGCCCAAACGGAGCCGGTTCCCATCTGTAAACCAGCATAAATTTGCCAGTCGATATGAAATTAGCAATAAAATAAACAAATAATGAAGATATCACAGCTGCCCCGGCCCCAAAGCGGTTTGCCCTTTTCCAGATAAGTCCGCCCAGAAACATAATACCCATAAAAGCAGCAAGTGTCTCGGTAAAAAGAAAAGCATGAAGAACATTTTTTATGCTCAGAGCAAAAAGAACTGCCAAAACCGACAAACCCAGTCCCGAATAACGGCCCATCCAGAGCAGATCGCGATCTTTGGCATTGGGTCTGAAATATTTCCTGAACAGATTCTGTGTAAAGAGAGCGCCTGTGTTTACCATGAAGTTAGAGCATGCCGACATGTTCGATGCTACAATCGCAGCCAGCATCAGTCCGACCAGACCAGGTACGAGTAATTCACTGCAGGCATATCCGAACGCCATCTCGGGGTCAGGAAGAATCTTGTTGTTTTTTACTGCAAGGGCAGCAACCACTAGTCCGGTAAGCGCCCAGCCTATGGTAACCAGTCTCTTGACCATCGAACCAAATGTCTGGCCAATCCTGCCAGCCCTCTCTGTATTTCCGGTGGCACACATTGAAATCATATGTGGCTGGGCAGTTATTCCAACAATACCATTGACAGCAAGCATCAGTAATGTGAAAGTATTAATTCCACTGGCGCTGTTAAACAGGTCAAAATAATGATCAGGAAGGACGCTTCTCATGTATCCGAATCCTCCTATTTCATTCAAACCCAAAGGTATAAGCATTACAGACAGTGCAATTATGAGAAACGACTGAATAAAATCAGTATAGGCAGCAGCAATTAATCCTCCGATAAAGCTATACAGGATAAATGCAACTGTCATTACCAGTACGACCATATTCGGGGAAATAAGGTTTCCGGAAGCCACAGATATAACTTTGGCGGCCCCCTGGAGCATTACTCCCATATTAAAAACGAAGAAGAGGATAGCAAAAATAGTGTAGATTAATCCCATATTGCTGCCATATCTGTCCTCAACTATTTCACCTACCGTAGTCCGTTCACTTCTTCTGTAGAATGGAGCAATTAACCAGTAAAATGGTGTAATAAGCATATTTTTCCACTGGTACCAGATTGTTGCAAAACCATTGCTGAATGTGGCACCTGTCTGTGCAACAGGCATCTCAGCATGTGTACCCACCCCAAATGCCTGTCCAATCATTATGTACCATTTAAACTTCCTTCCGCCCCTGAAATAACTGTCGCTGGTTCTTATCTTCCTCGATATCCAGATCCCAAAAGTTGTAATTGAAATAAAATAACCGAATAAAACGATATAGTCAAGAATGCTCATTTGGTTCAATTGTAAAATTTGGTTTCATCGCTAAATACAATCCTGCCTTTTACCATGGTCTGACTTATAAATATTTTCCCGTTTTCAAATTTAAAAAGAATCAGATCGGCTCTTTCCCCGGGAATCAGATTACCTCTGTCGGTTAGTTTGCAGGCTTTTGATACATTCCTGGTCGCCATATTAATTGCGGTTGCGAGAGAACAATCCGTGAAATCTACAATATTCTCAACACCTCTTTTTAGTGGTAATGAAGCTCCTGCAAGACAATTCATTTTCAGATTTCTCAGATATCCATCAGCAGTATATAAAACCTCACTTCCAAGATAATTATAATGACCGGGTGCCATGCCAATAAGCGGGCTCACGTCGGAAACAAGGAAAATATTTTCCGGACCTTTGATTTTACAGAAAACCCACACCTGTTCACGGAGAAGGTGATTTCCATCGGCAATTATTGAGGGCATAATCAGCTCATTTGCCAGCAGGGGCCATATAGGGTTTTTGTGACGATCGATCATATTTGCCAGACCGTTGCCAAGATGAGTTGCCAGTCGGGCTCCTCTTTCAACTGCTTCATTTATTTGTTCAGCTGATGCATTTGAGTGACCTATTGAAACCAGAATACTATTTTTTGAGCACTTTGTTATAAATTCCATCACCCCATCAACCTCAGGAGCAACTGTCACTTCAATAATTCGTCCTTCAGCGGCTTCCTGATAATTTAAAAACTCATCCCACGAAGGTTTTCTCACAAACTCAACCGGGTGCGTGCCATAATAGCCTCTTTCAGGCGATATATACGGACCTTCCAGATGAAATCCGGGAATAGAATCATTTATTCTTTCTTCCTTTAATACTGAACAGACATTTCTGAAATTTCTGATCAGTTTTTCATGACTGTTTGTAATAATTGTCGGTACAAATGAGGTGACGCCATCCTTGTGAATTGCATCGAGCACTCTCATCATCGATTGTACATTAACTCCATCTTCAGAGAAATCAACACCCATATACCCATTTACCTGATTATCAATTAGCCCGGGTGCAACAATTAAACCAGGCGAATTTTCAGGTAATCCTGCAATATTTGTAATGCTCCGGATTAAACCGTCGCTGATCTCAATCTTTACCGGTTCTCCTGTCTCATAGTGCAGAGCTTCAATAGAATTAATACCTGTCATCAGAAAAAGTCGATTTTTGCATCCTGTTTTATTTGACCCTAAAAATAAAACTTTAAAACAAACTTCCCGCCTTTTTTAGTTAAAAGACGTTAAGAATTAATGTGAATCCCAACAATCGAATTAAATTGCAGCCTTGCAATTTATTTTGACCTATGCCCAGATCTGCTGTTTTTATCGCCTCAGTAATTCTTTTTACGTGTTACACTAATGTCACTTATTCACAAATAAAAGGTTTAAACCGGGAAGAGTACCGCATAAACATTAACCAAACATCAGAAAATATTACAGTCGATGGCCTTCTGGACGAAGAGGTATGGCGGACTGCTGAAAAAGCAGGACATCTGCAGCGTGTTTTGCCAACTGATACAGGCTTTGCTATAGCACACACAGAGGTAAAGATGACATATACACCAACTACCCTCTATATGGGAATAGTATGTTATGATCCCACACCGGGAAAACGCCCTGTAGAGTCATTGCGCCGCGATTTCAGTTTTGGGAAAAACGATAATTTCATTGCTTTTATCGATACTTTCAATGACCAGACAAATGGATTTGCATTTGGAATTTCACCTGCAGGAGCCCAGTGGGATGGAGTTCAGGCAGATGGAGGAACAGTAAACCTGAACTGGGACATTAAGTGGAGGTCGGCAGTTAAAAATTATGGCGACCGCTGGATTGCTGAGTTTGCCATTCCTTTCAGAAGCATAAGGTATCATGGGGGAACTCCGGAGTGGGGAATAAACTTCAGCCGCCAGGATCTAAAAACAAATGAGAAATCAAGCTGGGCTCCTATGCCCAGACAATTCGCCACTGCCACACTGGCTTACACTGGGACGATGGTTTGGGATAAACCGCTTCCTCCTTCAGGTATCCGATTTTCGCTTATTCCCTATATTTCAGGAAAAGCTACCCAGGATAAAGAGGCTGGAGAGGACATGAAGTTTGTCCCCTCCGGAGGCATTGATGCCAAAGCTATTCTTTCAACATCTCTCAATCTTGATCTCACCATAAATCCGGACTATTCACAGGTGGAGGTTGATGCACAGCAAACCAATCTTGATCGTTATGAGCTGTTTTTCCCGGAAAAGAGGCAGTTTTACCTTGAAAACAGCGACCTGTTTGCAGGCCTGGGGAGTGAAACAGTAAGGCCTTTTTTCTCCAGACGTATAGGGTTAGAGAATCCTGTAAGAGCAGGGGCACGACTGAGCGGTAAGATTGGAAACAAATGGAGGATTGGAATCATGGATATTCAAACAGGCACCCAGGATTCAATTTATGCTGCAAATTACATGGTTGCTGCTCTTCAGCGACAGGTATTCAGCCGTTCAAGTATCTCCGCTTTTTTTGTAAATAAACAGGTAACAGGAGGTAAAGATGAAGAGCAGTTAATCGCAGGAAGCAGGTACAACAGAATTGGCGGTCTGGAATATAATCTTTCAAGCCCCGACAACCGATGGACCGGGAAAGCATTTTATCATCAGGATATTCATGACGGGTCTAAGCTTGACGATGGAGCAATAGCTGCAAATATTAAATATTCATCTCAGTTTGTTTCTGCTACCCTGAACCAGACCCTGGTTGGGAAAGGTTATAATGCTGAAACCGGATTTGTGAGGAGAAAAGGTTATTATCAGATTTCTCCCAAATTAAGTTACAAGTTCTTCCCTCATTCCAGTTCTATTGCCAACCATGGACCAGGTATAGAATCAGATATGTTTTTTAACCCTTCAGAATCATTAAGTCTGACTGACAGGGAAACAGAACTTTCGTACAATATTGAGTGGCTCAACCGGAATACTTTTTCAATCGAAATTGAAAATTCATACGTCAGGCTTGACACTCCTTTCGATCCTACAAACACCGGGGGTCTGAAACTCGAGATAAATGATGATTTCACCTGGAATGAAGTTGGCGCCAGTTTTGCTTCTGATGTCCGGAGGCTTCTGAATTTTGAATTGTCTGCCAGATATGGAGGCTACTATAACGGTACAAGACTTTCCCTGAACGGGAACCTGAACTATAGGGTTCAACCTTTCGGCAGTCTTTCAATAGTTACTTCTTACAACAATATTTTGCTGCCAGAACCATATAACAGTGCAAAACTCCTTCTTATTGGACCAAGATTTGATTTTACATTTACCGACAAACTCTTTTTTACAAGTTTTATACAGTACAACAATCAGATTGATAACATGAATCTTAATTTCAGATTCCAATGGCGTTTTGCCCCTGTTTCAGATCTGTTTATAGTGTACACTGAAAATTCCTATCCTACTGATTATACTGTAAAGAACCGCGGCCTTGTTGTTAAACTTTCCTACTGGTTTAATTAGCCGAAGCCGGAATGCTGATTGTAATGCTATGCTATTGAAGTTCCGGTTACTGGGTAAAACAATTTAGCAGGATGATTACCTGATCATAAAATCAAGGAGGGGTCTGTTTCCGAGCCAGGCTACCAGGTTGTCGTTCCTCTTTAAGGGGCCCACACCAGATGGAGTTCCGGTGAATATGAGATCCCCTGTCTTTAGAGTGAAGAATCCGGAAACATACGATACAATCTTATTAATTCCGAATATCATGTCTGAAGTATTGCTTTGCTGAACTATTTTGTTGTTGATCTCGAGTCGGAAGTCGGTGTTATTTATGTCTTCAAATGAACTGACAGGAACAAATTCTCCTATGGGGGCAGCTCCGTCGAAGCATTTGGAAATTTCCCACGGGAGCCTCTCTTTTGAAAGCCGGGTCTGCAGGTCACGGGCCGTTATATCAATGCCCACAGTAACTTCGCTGAAATAGCGGTGTGCAAATTCAGGTAAAATTCCTTTTCCAAGCCGTGTGATTTTTATAACAACCTCAACCTCGTACTGAATATCCTTTGAAAAATCCGGCAGGAAAAATGGTTTGTTCTTTTTCAGAATTGAAGAATCAGGCTTAAGAAATACAACCGGCTCCTCAGGGAAAGAGCGTCCCATTTCAATGGCATGCTTTCTGTAATTCAGCCCGATACAAATTATCTTCATGTTATTAATTCCCTTTGCCGAATGCCCTGAGTTTGATTTCTGTCAGAATCTTCTTTGTGTAAAGAGGAAAATCCCCATTCATCATCCAGGAATAATATGATGGCTCTTCCTTAAAAACTTCTTCAACCGGTTTTCCCTTGTGTTTGCCGAAATTAAAAATCTCGACACCGTTGTCATCAAAAACAATTCTTCCGGCAAAATCTGCAATGTTGTAAAATGAGCTGAATTCTGCCAGCTTGTCAATATCGTTTTCCAGATCATTATATCTGTCGAGTTGTGCCTTAAGTACTTCATAGGTCGCAGCCGTATCTGCTTTCGAGCTATGAGCATTTTCAAGATCTTTTTTACAGTAAAACTGGTATGCTGCAGTAAGAGTTCTCTGCTCTTTTTTATGGAAAATTACCTGGACATCCACATATTTCCTCTTCCTGAAATTAAAATCCATATTAATCCGTAAAAACTCTTCTGCGAGTACCGGGATATCAAATTTAATGGCATTATAACCTGCAAGGTCACATCCTTCCAGAAATACAGTAATGTTTTTTGCAATCTCCCTGAAAGTCGGCGCATCAGCCACATCTTCATCTGTAATTCCATGAATTGCAGTAGATTTAGGAGGAACAGGCATTTCGGGATTTACCCTCATGCTCATCCATTCCTCTTTGCCGTTGGGCGTGATTTTAAGAATTGAAATCTCTAAAATGCGGTCAGTCGAAACATTAATTCCTGTTGTTTCGATATCAAGGAAGGCGATCGGACGACGGAGATGAATTTCCAATTATCAGGAGTTTATCATCATTGGCATAAGCAGCATGAGCAGATCTTCCGATTCATTTTCAGTTTCGCCGGGAAGGAAAAGGCCTGCCCGTGTGGGATCCGCGAGCTCAATCATAACATCCTGGGAGGAAATATTGGCAAGAATCTCAAGTAAAAAGACTGATTTGAACCCTATTTCTATATCCTCACCCTCATACTGGCATTTGATCTTTTCATAAGCGGAAATAGAAAAATCTATATCCTGGGCAGAAACCGTCACCTGGTTGCCTTTCAACTGAAGCTTAACAAGGTTACTGGCCTGGTTGGAAAAAACAGAAACACGCTTTAATGTATTGTAGAATTCTACCCTGTCGATAGTCACTTTCCGGGGATTATTTTTTGGAATCACCGAATTATAATTTGGATAGTTACCTTCAACCAGACGGCAGACAATCTTATAATCATTCAGGATGAAAATAGCGTTTTTATCGTCAAATTCCACCGTGACAGATCCCGCCTCTCTTGGGAGGATATTTTTTAAAAGCGATGCAGGCTTTTTTGGTAAAATGAAAGAGGAATTATCATCTGCATGGGTATCTGCTCTCTGATATCTTACCAGCTTATGAGCATCAGAGGCAACGAAAGTGATCTTATCCGTCGATGCTTCAATAAATATTCCGCCCATTACAGGACGAAGCTCATCATCAGCTGTTGCAAAAAGGGTCTTATTAATCCCTGATAGCATAATATCAGCATTTATTATAAAAGAGAACTTTTTTTCTTTTTTTATTGAGGGCAGAGCAGGAAAATCAATTCCATTTTGTCCTACTACATTGAATTTACCATTTTCCGAAGTAATAACAACAGCCAGAGTATCCATATTTAAATCAAAGGCCAGAGGCTGAGCAGAAAACTCCCGCAGAGTATCAAGCAATATTCTTGCCGGCAGAGCTATTGTACCGTCACCTGAAGCATTTTCAAGTTTCATCCTTGTAATAAGTGTCGACTCAAGATCAGATGCCGTAATTTCAAGATCGTTCCCGGAAAGGTTGAAAAGAAAATTATCAAGTATAGGAAGAGTATTTTTCGAACTGATTACCCTGCTGATGGCCTGTAAGTGACCAAGAAGTTCTGTACTGGATACGACAAATTTCATTTTATATATGATTTTAATTTTAGTATTTGTTTTAATTATTACTTAATCGACTACTAATAAATGATTTAAAGTAATATTAATCCATGATTCCCAACTAATCAATATTACAAAAAAAACTATTAAACTCAAACAAAATATTATGAATGGAAGAAATAAGATCTCTTTTTTAATATAGGATCAATATCTAGATATCTGATTATAAATATTTCATCCATAGTACCCATTTTTGCCCACAGCCTGTCGGTATCCTTTTTCTCACCACCCCGATCATAAATCATTCTTTCCCATAATGTAAGACTTATCTTCTCGCCGTTTTCCCTGGTGACCGTGATCCGGTAAAGTGGTTCCTGGTTTTCCAGTTTCTCCTTTGCTTCAGAATTGAAATTAAAATCCCAGGATTCAAATGGGATATTCACAAAATATGAAACATAACGAACAACTCTTGAAGTATCCCATCCCGACAATTCTCCTGTTGTACCGGCAAGGTTGAACCTTTGATTAGTTTTCCTGATTGTAAATGAAGATCCGGTATCTGATACATTTTCAAGGGTTATAGATAAGATTTCAGAAGGAAGCAGGTTAAATACAGTGTAAGGCTGCCAGAACAGTTGATTTAATGTAAATGCGGATCCGATATCTGTTTCACTCCCCGGAATATATGCAATAAAGGGTTTCGAACCCTCTCTTATTTTCATAATATTACCGTAAACGTTCGATTGTGTTTTATAGACAATAAAGGATTTAATGACCTTCCTGTTTTCAAATACTTTTACCCTGACAGGCTTAACGTTCTTTTTTACTATTTCATTATCAAATAATTCCGTGGAAACAGGTGACTTTATTTCTAAACCGGAAAGGATCTGCTGAATAAAGATAATACTGCTTTTTCTTGTTTCAAAGTTATCATTTACCACCCAGATATCCCCTTTCTTTGCCAGTCTAATCTTCTTTTGATTATCCGACATTTCTATTGCGGTAATCTCTTTTTTCGGGAGAGCGGCAAAAGAACTGTTCTTTCCGCCAAAAGGAGCCCTTTCTCTGATCAGGATGACAATTATTATGGCAATTACGGCTACTGTAAACGCAACGTATTTAAAGATTTTAATGGCCATTCTTATCCTTTTGTGAATCGTCTTTTCCTGAAATATCCAAAAATAATACCAGCCAGGATAACAATCAGGGCCGGCGTAATAACATTTACAATCTGCCATTTAACCCGTTCCTTCTTAATCCTTGCTTTGTCGAGCAGTCTTAGTTTTAGCTCCCTAGACCTTAATTCCATTATGCCATGATCATCCACAAGATAGTTAAGACAATTTATGAGAAAATCCCTGTTTCCGTACATTTCTCCGGTGTAAATGTCCTGGCCCAGAGGGTAAGGAGTTATAGTTGTACCGACCCTTCTGACTTCATTCCTGATGATATTACCATCTGCAATGACAATCAGTTTTGTTTCGGCACTTTCAGTTTTCATTTTATAATTATTATCTTTTGTCAGATCAGCAGTGATCCTGTTTTTGAAAGCTGAAGGAAATCTGCCTTCAAGCAGAATGGCGACAGGCAGGTTTGATTTTGTAAACTCTTTTTCATCCGGAGTTTTTTCTGCATCTTTCAGACTGATCACAAAGGGCGGGGATATTATCCTTGTATATGCTGAAGTTGAAAGGAGTACTGTTTTCCGGATATTATTATCCAGACCAACTGTATCAATATAATTTACAAACTCGCCCTTTACTTTATTCAGATTCCTGGTAACGGGATGGTCCCCTGCCGGTGTGAGTTTGGGAAAATAGAGCCAGGGGACCGGTACAAACTGCTGCCGTGCGCCCCCTGACATCATTGCAAGCTGTATCATTACACATTCAACATCCTGAACCAGGACAGGATTTATCCTTGCCCCATATCTGAACAACTGGTCCTCAATGTTTAAGGGGTGGAAAAGGGCTTCTGTCTGACCGTTGGCAAGGCTGTCGGTGTTTACATTTATTTCATCCGCCAGCCAGATAATTTTACCTCCATTCATGATATATTGATCCAGAATGAATTTATCGCTTTCAGAAAACTCTTTTTCAGGTCCGGCAATTATTATAGCGGCATAATCATCAAGCACACCGGTTTTTCCCTCAAGTTTTCCCCGGTCGATTGTAAAGAACTTTGCCAGATTTAAAGTAATATCGGCTACCTCAGTTTCAGGAAGTTCATCATGCCCTTCAAGGAAGGCGACTTTATAAATAGTATCTGAACTTAATGTTGCGATGGTCTGGATCATTTCATATTCAAGCCCCTCAATTGAGTGAAGGAGGTTTTCTTCAGCAGAGGCTGCCGGGTTGTTTTTCAGAAAATTTACCGGAACTTCTATTCCGTTGTAATTGACAATCATCCCGGGAAATACAATTTTCTGGCTTGATCCTCCTTCAGCATCACCTGCCTGAATATTTACAGGATTAAGTCCCTTGCTAATAAGTGCCTGGTATCTTGATTCTCTCTGTTTAATGTCGTCACCCTCCGAGGGATTAATGAAGTCATAATCCACTTTACGTCCTGAAGCTATTCTGAATTCATCAAGCATTTCTCTGACTGACCGCTTCAAACGTTTAAAAGGTATTGGCATCTCACCATCGAGATAAACCTGAACAAAAATGTCGTTTTCAAATCCTGATAAAACATTGCGGCTTGGCTCTGAAAGAGTATATCTTTTATCTTCGGTAAGATCCAGCCTTATTCTCAAAAACGAACCGGCCACTGCACAAAGAACCACAATTATTGCAATGAAGGTAAATTCAAACCAGCTCTTTGCTTTAATATTTTTAATGTTTGGATAAGTTCTCACGCTTCAGCTCTTTTCCCGCCATTTTCGAGACAATAATACAAGTCGTGTACCTTCATTCAAAATGACGACTACAGCAACAAAATATAGTATATCATTAATATCAAGAACACCCCTGCTCATCGATTTATAATGCTCATTTATTCCAAGTCTGATAACAATTTCATCAATATTCTTTAATCCGGGCAGATAAGCAAAAGAATCAAAAGCCATAAATAAAAAGAAAGAAATAAAAACCGCAATAATAAATGCAATAACCTGATTATCTGTTAGTGACGAAGCAAAAAGGCCTGCCGAAGCATAGACGGCAGCCAGAAAAAATAATCCGATGAAGGCACCCCATACCGCGCCTTTATCAAGATTACCAGGAGATTCACCAAGAAGACAGACCGACAGATAGAAAATCAAACAGGGTAACAGAGAAAGGAGAACCAGCGCAACTGAAGCAAAGTATTTTCCATAAACAATACCTCTTTCGGTAACCGGCCTTGAGAATATCAGTTCAATGGTACCAAGCCTTTTTTCATCAGCAAACATTTTCATTGTCACGGCAGGTACAAGGAAAAGGAAAACCCATGGAGAAATAATGAAAAGCGTATCCAGACCGGCATAACCGTTGTCGAGAACATTCATCTCTCCAGGAAAAATCCACATGAAAAGCGAGTTTATCAGCAGAAACACAATAATTACGATGTATCCTGTCAGGCTGCTGAAAAAACCGGTTATTTCTTTTCTGAATATCGCGAACATATTTAAAAATAAATGGCAAAAATAACAAATTACTTATCTCCTGTTTTCAATATGTCGTTTAAAGTTTCAGATTCTTATGCCGATCACCACTATATCATCAGTCTGATCCTCGTTGTTCTCATCCCTCCATTTTTCAATCTCTTCATTAAGTCTGTCGCCTTGTTCAGGCATTGTGAATGGCTGAATTGACATAATAAAACTTCTGAACCGGGCGCTCTGGTACTTTTTGTGATTCATGCCTCCAAACTGATGATTATAACCATCGGAAAAAATATAAATTGTATCACCTACGTTTAATTGAATCATCTTTGAAACAAAAGGGCACTTTCCATTCTGATTGCAGTTATCTCTTGAATTACCGGCTTTGTATTCAATTAGTTCACCATTTGTAACACGGTACAATGGATTCATTACCCCTGCATAGGAAAGTACGTTTGACCTCACATCCAGAGTACACAAGGCAATATCCATATCATCAGAAACACCTGTTCCATTTTCGTCATTACGTAGAAATCTGTGAATCCTGGAGTAAAGATGAGTCAGTATCGCCGGAGGGTCAGTAAGTTTGATCTCATTTACGGCCTGGTCAATAATACCATAACCCAGGGTGCTAAGAAGGGCTCCAGGTATTCCATGTCCGGTACAGTCGGCTGCAGCAAATACAATCAGATTATTCTGCTTGCTGAAAAAATAAAAATCACCGCTGACTATATCCTTGGGTTTAAAGAGAACAAAACTTTCCTGAAAACACTCTCTAATATAAAGATCATCAGGAAGAAATGTTTTCTGGATATGTCGGGCATAGTTATAATTGCCCTCCACTTCCTTTATTGCATTTTCTATTTTCTGGTTTCGTATCCTCACCATTTTTTCAACATCAGGAGAAAGTGTAACCAGCCTTCTTATCCTGGCGTTCATTTCTGTAGTCTCCTCCAGTATCTTATGGATACTGCTGTGAGGCTTGATAGCATAGGAGAGTTTTCTGACAATTCCCGGATTTACCGGGCACACTTCATACCCTATATCATTAAGAAGTGCCGGGATCAGTCTGACAAGTTCGCGATCCTTTTCTTTTTCAGTTTCACTAAGTTTATTATATGGTACAAGACCCGGATGTGTTTTCTTTTTAGCATTTCTGGTTTTTCCGGGGATCCACCCATTCAGCCTTTTATCCCAGCACCATCTGAGGTGTTCAACCATTGCCATAGTTTCAATTTCTTCACTGCTCAGCTGCAATGCCAAAGGCTTGCGTCCCTTCGTCACCGGCTTGGTTCTGTAGCCGACTGACAGGAGCTTTGTTGGTATATGATAAGCATTATCGATATTTGAATATTTAATCTCATCAGGAAGGTTGTCAAAATCCTGAAGCTTTGAGTAAACTGATCTTCCGGAATTGAAAAAACCTGAAAGATCTAAACCTTTTTCCTGCGGATGACACTGCTTTCTGATCTCATGAAGATACCGTGAATGAATAGCTTTTGCGATTTTACATGTGACTTTTTCATTTATTTCTACAATTTCTTCAGGCCGGATGATTTCAAAGCCGGTTCGTTTCATTAAAACCGGAATCATGTAATTCATTTCCCGGTAGAAGTTTTGTCTCTTCCGGGTCAGATTGTGATACCTGACCGGAGTCAATCTGGATTTTTTCTCCGGCATATTTCCATTAATCAACCCTTTATGGCTGAGTCTGTCGTAATCCTTTCCGGCCAGCTTTTCAATATCATGATCAGGGATAAGGCATGTCCGGCAAAACTCATTAAAAGGTCTGATAAAAAGGTGCAGTTCTTTTAGTTTTTTTGGAATTTCTGCCACAAAATTATACCAGAAAGCTTTTTCTTCCCCGGAGAGATTTTCAAACTCTTTTTCTAATTTAAATGGAGATGTAAACAGATTCCTGGTGCGTTGTATTTCCGAATAAAAATTTCTGGCGAGCAGATTTATATAAGATTTTTTTTCCTCTGAATTTCTGCCCGAAATACCAGTACAGATCTTTTTATAAGGCTCATATATAACCTCAGACCACATAATAATTTCTTTATGAAATATAAGGTCCTGATCAGGCATGCTTGAATTCAAACGGAAATCTGGCTATCCTCGACATTTCCCTGCCTGCTTCAAGCATATCAAGATCATTTTCTTCGTAGTGCCAGTTTACAATTATATCCATTCCTTCAGCCTGTGCTTTGGCAATTTGTTTGCAAAAATCAAGAAGATACTTTGCCGAAGATGAGTTGAAATATTCAAAATCAAAGTTAAATGCGACCGGTTCTGAACTTTCTTTTGTCCTGTACGGAGAATGGGAGAAATCGTCAAACCAGTTAAGTATCTCACCATAGAAATTCGAAACATCCGGAGGTCTTGATTCACCTGATATCCTAAATACATTTTTATCAGGATCAAGTATTACACCCGGAGAACTATCTGTTTTCTCAATAATTAACTTCCTCATGATATACTTATTTATTGATATTTGCATACTGAAATATGAAAAACCGTTCCTGGTATTTTTAAAACTGTAATCAATCTTGTTCCCCGATTTTAACTTCATTATTATGAATCCAAGTCCTGCCCCGTTTTCCTCAGGCATAAACTCCCTGTTTATATTCTTTTCATAAAGGGCCGACAAGGCTTCATCTGTCAAACTGTTTACCCTTTTCAATCGCTGGTCCAGAAGGCTTGTTTTACTTTCATATACAGGATTGCCGCTTTGGACAATAATTTTGTCGTTTTGAATAATTACCGAAACAAATGGAATTGATTTTTTATCATTCGGATTCTCTTTTAAAGAATGCCGTGCAATATTTTCAAGGCATTCCAC
>CAYPKL010000183.1:0-3689 GCA_964411285.1 uncultured Rikenellaceae bacterium | reverse complement strand
CCGACTGACATCACCGCAACCATTTCAGTAGCAAATGTATTTCAGAGTCATGGCATCGATTTGTGGCTTTCATCAGGATCATTGCAGAAATGTATTCATGCATTCAACAACGATCAATTTCCTGATCAGTACCGTGCCTATTCGATGACTTCAGATGGATTCATTGTTCCGGCAAGTGTTTATTCTCTCGGATCTTCCGAAAAAGTACCCGCCTTTGATGCAATGAATCCTGAAGCTTTGAGCGGGTTCCTTGACAGATACACCCAGATATATCTCAAACCAATGGCAACATATATATCCGGCTACTTTTTTAATGAGGATTGCCTCTATTATGCGAATGACCCGGATCGCTCAAACAACGTTCGTATTGATTATTGGGAGCTTCCGGCATATAGTGATGCAGTCCTTACTTTATGGAAGGAATACTGTATAAATAATTCTGTAACTTATAATAGTGTGGTTGTTACCAAATTTCCAGTGCATAACGAATCCATGGTCCCTAATGGAGGTGGCAAAACCCAATACTTTCCCGGCTATAATGTTCCATATAGTGTTGAAGGAGGGACTGCCGTGCTTTCGATAGCACGCAACACCGGAGTCTGGGCAGCATGGGATGACTTTGTGACAACACAATATGTTAAAACATGGATAGGGGGAATATCAGAAGCAGTCTACCAGGCTAATTTCGACAATCCTCATTTCAAGGGTGTAATATACTTCGGGCATCATGCTTTTAGTCTCGGTTACGAAGAGGTAACAGATCCGGCCTTTGTCATCGATGTATACCATAGATGGGTTCCTTGGGGAACGCAGAGAGGGGTGCGACTTTCAAAAATATGTGAATTGCCTTATGTAGATCATATTATATGTGAAACGTATCCGCCCATTCATGCGAGTCTTTATAATTATTTATCTACCTATAAACAAATTATAAGAGATCACAACAAAACTTTCGGCTTAATGCTACACCGTGATGACAATTGGGGACTGGATGGAGAAGATCTGGAAAGCGATCGTTGGGCAGCCATTCAATATTTCCAGCCAACTATTATTGCTCGTTATCCTATCAACCGTCTGTTTCCGACAGATATGTACTATAATGAAGATAAGGAAGCTCTTTTCGACCAAAGATTGCACGACTACAGGTGAGGATAGAAATTATTCCACTCAAAGTGACCAACTTTTAACCAGAAGTTGCAAAAGCCTTCTGGGCTGACCCAATGGAATACCAATACAAAATATTATTGAGACAACTTCGTATATCAAGACAGTTTTAGAATTGCCCCTAAACCTAAGGACGGCATAATTAATAAGCTCGTCATGGTTTTTGCAAAAACCACTCCTACCATAACGGACAGATAATCAACGCTCGACAAAACCCAACACACCACCACTGTTAACAAAATAATAATACCTGGACTAATATTCAATCCTTTAGCAACCTTGCACCGCGACACGCATATAGTTTACAACCTTTGTACCCGGATTGCAAAAACCACGCCGCACCCGTCTCGCCACCGGGACACATTCTCGGTTAAAGAACCGGGATCGGTGGCCGGATGGCTTCACCGGGTAACGCTTACTAATTATTACCGCCGGGCTGTTAGGTTTAAGGGAGGTGCTTTCAGACCGGGGCTTCCACCGCACAAGTAACAGCATGGCTGATGACAAACACATGATTTTTTTGATTTGGATTACTAAATGATAATGATTTCATAATTTGAATAAACAATAAACTAACCACTGCCAACTTTGTTATATAGAGAGGAGAGAGCAATATGAGCAACGAAAAGATGAGACCAGAAACGAAAGGTGTTACCGTGAAGTTACTTACAACGGTTGACCTTGGCCCTGAGATTGAGGGCATGGCAGGGCGCCAACTTCGAATGCGTATGGTGACGATCGAGCCTGGAGGGGTCATCGGCCCGGTTCACGACCACCGAGACAGACCAGGCACCGTTTACATATTGCAGGGAACGATTACTGACCATCGAGATGGAGTCGCAACGGACTATGGACCTGGAGTGGGCTGGCCCGAAGATAGGAACACCACACACTGGCTTGAGAACATAGGAACGGTTCCGGCGGTGGAGATCTCGGTCGATATATTCAGGCTAGAGTAATCTGAGCCGGACAGCGTATTTGTTTATAATGGAGCACTTGCAACCCCAACCTGACTGAATATTATGCAAAGTCTTATCGAGACAAATTGATCACATCCTGACAATTCTAAAATTTCCCCTAAACCTAACACGGACATGGGTAAGTTGTTTCCCGCTTGAAGGCGGGACAGGTCGTCACACTTTTTGCCCCCCCGAAGCGAGGGTTTCGTCGCAAGCTCCTCAACTTTTGCTCCTGCTCCCAAGACAAATTCGTAACAGCCATTGCACCCGGACACGCGCATCTTCACGCAATCAAAATCCTGCACCTTGACAAATTTCTGGCTTCGAGACAAATTGCACCGCGACACTGCACAAGTGCCCGTTTGCCAGCTTTTAGATATCGAGATAGTTTTTCGGCCACTTAGTAACTTTGTACCGCGACACTCGTAATGCTCATCAAAATTTGTACCTGGACGGTAAAAAGCATGTGTTTTGCCTGCCTGGACTCCGCCATCCAAACAAATTTATCATACCATGACAAATCCTGTTCTTTTACCGGCTTAGAATCAATACCCTTTTGCCAATAAATTCACCTCAAATAAAAAAAATGAGCTCTTTCCTAAAGCTGATGAACATTTTTGAATACAAATAGCAAAAACCCATGCTCAAGGCAATCGACTGGTACAGAGTTTCTCATATTTGTGAATGAACATAATCATGAAGAAACTGTTCCTAGTAAAGGATCCAGCAAAATTGGAGACTCGACATCAGACCTCTCATTTAATAATTCAATCGAAGGGTATAAACGCATGGATGCTGGGATTCAATTTGGGGCCGGCTTTAGGTTTATAGTGAAACAAAAAGACGTTGTGTTAGATACTAGATACACATATGGTTTGTCGAATATCTCTAATGGTCAGGAAATGATTAATAGGTATCTTAATATAAGTCTGCATTTTTCTAAACCATGGAAAACAAACCCACTTGGGAGAAATTAAATGTCATAAAATAAAAAGTTACAATAGGTACACACTAATCAATACAAGGAGGACAACATGACTAACACAGACAGTAGGACAACGGAACGAGCCACGATGAGCTCACTACGGAAGACCTCGCTTGTCGCGGGTATATTATACATACTAACTTTTGTATCGATCCCGACCCTATTTATCTACAGTCAGGTAAAGGGCGCGAATTACATCGTCGGATCTGGACCAGACACACCTGCCATCATCGGCGGTATCCTGGAGATAATCATTGCTCTGGCCGGCATAGGCACCGCCGTTGTACTGTATCCGGTGCTCAGGAAACAGAACGAAAGTGCTGCGTTGGGCCTCGTCGCAGCCCGCATTTTGGAATCTGGTACCATCTTCGTAGGAGTGGCGTTCATTCTGTCAATCGTGACTTTGAGGCAGACAGGCGCTGGAGCAGATTCGTTGGCCACCAGCCAAGGACTTGTAGTTCTTTATAACCGCATCTTTCTGCTCGGACAAAGCTTCATGCCAGCTATTTGCGACTTATTGCTGGGTTTCCTGCTATATCATTCACGCCTGGTACCTAGGGGTCTTTCCCTGATTGGTATTG